>NZ_AUGI01000055.1 GCF_000422585.1 Hugenholtzia roseola DSM 9546 | reverse complement strand
CTATTTTTCAGAACACAGACGACACAGATTAGACAGGTTAAGACGGATTTTTGTGTTTTTCAAATAAAAACTATTGTGTTTTCTTGTCTTTTAACGCATTTGAGCGAAAAGTAACAATTCAGGGCGGTATTCGAAGTGCATCGTGTCAAAATGATACCATTTGCCTCCCCAGATAAAACCCTGCGCCTCGAAAAGCTCGACGATTTCCATCGGAATTTGATTTTGATAGGAAAGTGTTGCATTTTCGTCTTTTGTCTTGGCACTCCACTGCCAATAGTGCGAATAAGTGGTATTGATATCGAGCGTCATGCCGAAACTATGCGCACTCAAACGGTTTGTGCCACTGATGTTGC
Organism: Hugenholtzia roseola DSM 9546; assembly: GCF_000422585.1. Taxonomy (NCBI): domain Bacteria; kingdom Pseudomonadati; phylum Bacteroidota; class Cytophagia; order Cytophagales; family Bernardetiaceae; genus Hugenholtzia; species Hugenholtzia roseola. The sequence continues at coordinate 48,078 of NZ_AUGI01000055.1, read as the reverse complement.
GCCAATTAAAAGTACCACCGGGATTTTGCAGGTACTTTTTCAAATCGGGGCGTAGGCTCACCAAACTATCTAATTGTAAGGAAAGTGTTTTCACTTTTTGATGTACTTGATTAACGGTAGTTACTTGCAATTTTGTACCAATGTGTTTGGGTAGCCATACTACTGTTGTCAATTTTTGAGCAACCTGCGCCGCCGAATTGCCGTACATTTTTTTGAAAAATGGCTCATAACGGATTCTACCTGCCTGCTCTCCTTTTTGTGGAGGCGTTTCGAGCCTGCCACTTGGATAATACTGCATTTGGTCTTCCAAATCGGGGTTTTCTAAGCGTTCTTGGGGGCTTTTTTCTCTGCCATCATCATAAGGTAGGCGTGTGCCATCTTTCCACACCAAAACATTTTGGGTAGGCACTTGGTCTGCGATTTCGAAAAAGTCGGGGTAGGCACGCGCAAGGGCTAAAATGCCTTTTTCAGCGTCAGAAAGCGGCTTTTGGCTGTTGTGTGTAGGCAGCGAATCCCCTGTTTCTGTTCCAAAGGGTGCAACTTGATTGTGTTGGGAAGTGGGTTTTTCTTTCAAACTAAAAAAAAGAAGGGCAAAAAGGGCAGCCAAAGCGAGCCAGAGCCTTTTTTGCTTTAAACGGCGAGAAGCAGTGTGCGTTGTCATAGAAATTGAAACGGGAAAAAGAGAAAAAGCCGCCCTTGTGTGGTAGCCTGCCAAAGGCTGCATAAAATGATGAAGTATCAAATTGCACTCACAAAATTACACATTTCGAGGTATTTCGCCGCTTTTTTGTTAAATTCGAACTTTCTTTCCCCCTTGTACCCTGATTATGAAGCCTTTACAGCTCTTACAACGCCACCAACTTCGCAAAACGCCTTGTCGTTTGGCAGTGTTAGAAATTTTTATCAATGAAAATGTTGCCCTTTCGCACCAAAATATAGAAGACTCCGTAGGCAATACCTTCGACCGCGTAACGATTTATCGCACCCTGACGACTTTCGAGGAAAGTGGCATTTTGCATCGCGTTTTAGACGATTCGGGGCAGAGCAAGTACGCCCTCTGTCGCGAACATTGCCAAGCAGATGCGCATCAAGACGAACATTTGCACTTTAAATGTAAGGTCTGTCAGAATATTTATTGTCTTTCTAATGTCCCTAAGCCCACTTATGTCGTTCCGAAGGGTTATTTGGTAGAAGACGCTACTTTTTTGTTGCGAGGGATTTGTTCGGTTTGTCAGCAAGCGGCACTTTGAAATATGAAAAAAAATCGTTATGTTTGTATGTTTTCAAATGCAAGCCTTTGGTTTTTGATGCTCCTTCGCCTCTCCTAACAAAAATCGCTTTTACCGTTTTTTTATTCTGATATGAAAAACCCTAAAAACCCCAACGCCGAAAGCGTCCCGATTTATTGTATCGATAGTTTTCAGGAAAAACAGCAAGAAAAAAAAGCAGACTTTGAAATTAAGCGTGTCGAAGATATTGTGGCACATTTCGAGTTTGCGAATCGCCCGCATCGCCATAATTTTTACGACCTTCTCTATATTACCGAAGGTAGTGGCAAGCATTTTATAGATTTTCACGAATATAAAATTAAATCTCATACTTTTTTCTTTCTTTTGCCCGGTCAGGTGCATGCTTGGGAACTTTCGCCTGATGTCAAAGGGTATTCTATTTTTTTTACGAATGATTTTTTTTCGCTCAATCGCTCGGCAATTCATTTGAAGGAGTCGCCTTTTTTCCAACACCTTCAAAAAAATCCTGTTTTATACTTAGAAGATGAAACTTCTCAAACTTTTTTTGTAGATATTTTTGAAAAAATATATCAAGAGCAGAACCAAGAGGAGGCTTTTAAAATGGATATGGTACGGCTTTATATCGAACTTTTGCTCACCCAAGCCAGCCGCAGGCAGGCACAAAAGGTAGCTTATTTTAAAAATATATCGCATTTGCAGCAGCAGGCTTTCACCTACCAAAATTTGGTAGAAAAGCATTTTCTCAAAATTAGAAGCATACAAGAATATGCCGACCTGATGTCGCTTTCTTCTAAACACCTAAGCGTGATTTGTAAGCGCGTTTTGGGCAAAACGGCAAGCGAGGTGCTACACGAGCGGCTACTTTTAGAGGCAAAACGCCTTTTGCTTTATTCAGACGAAACCGTAGGGCAGATTTCGCACCGCTTGAATTTCAATGAAGTTTCTTATTTTGTTCGCTTTTTCAAAAAAATGACCGAACAAACGCCCGAACATTTCCGAAAAAAGTGCCAACACGATAAGGGCTAATTTAAGACAAATGAAGGGGTAGTGGTGTTAAGTTCTAAAAATCAGAGTCAAATGTAGGTGCAAGGCAGTGATTTGTCATATACCCCAAACCCTAAGGGTCTTCAAGACCCTTAGGGTTTAAGTCCAAATTTTATTTTGCGTTTTTGTGAGGCTGCTCGATGCAAAAGACCCATTTTTTTGAAAAAAAATCGCGAAAAGGCGAACAAAAAAACTTTTTTACCGTTTGGAACTAAGGAAACTTTGTAAGTCTAAAAAGTTTCCTTAGTTTTGCAGAGGTTTTGAACCTCCCTTGCAACAAAGCCCACAAAGTCTTTCCAACCGCTTGTTTTTGTTCTCCCTAAATTGTGTCATGGAAAATTCGCACGCGGATAATACCGCTCCCCTTCCCGAAGAGAAACCTCAAAAGCAGGATTCTTTTTTGAAGCCCGAAGCCGAGCCTTTGCCGCCTTTTGACGAAACTGCCGACGAGATAGTCCCCCCCCTCGATGAGCAGCAACGCAAAATGGTGGTAGAGGCGCAGGAGCTTTTTTGGCAATACGGTTTGCGCAGCGTAACGATGGACGAAATTGCGACGCGCCTTTCTGTGTCTAAAAAGACGATTTACCAATACTTTGAAGACAAGGCAGACCTTATCTTTCATTGTGTCAAGCACCATTTAGAAGAGGAGATAGGCTGCATTTCGAATGCCGCTGTGCAGGCGGAAAATGCACTTGCCGAAGTGATGCGCATTATGCAGCACAACCAGCGTTTTATGCTTAGTTTCCACCCTTCTATATTGTACGATTTGCAGAAATACTACCCCAAGGCGTGGTCTTTATTTTTAGAGCAAAAGGAAAAACGCTTTTCGGAAAATGTAAAAGCCAATATGCAGCGCGGTATTCAGGAAGGACTGTATCGCCCTGATATAGACCCACTTGTGATGGCGGTCTTGCGCATGGAAGAAGTGCAGATGGGCTTCAACCCTACTGTTTTTCCGCAGAAAGAGTTTCACATTCCTTCGGTACAGATACAGCTTTTCAAGCACTTTATCTTTGGCATTGTTACGCCCAAGGGCTATGAAATTTTTGCGCAGTATTTAAAGGAACAATTTCCCGACTTCTAATGTAGTTTTTCGAGCCAAAATGCTACTTATTTGAAGTTGCTTACCTTTAATCGCTTTATTTATGTAGGACTTTGGCAGCATTTAATAGCATTTGATATATCCCCCTCTTGTGCTTCTCACTACTTACACCCATTTCTCACTCCTTTCTCTTGCTCCAACTTTTATGCAGTTTTTTCCTCGTTTTATGCTTTTCTCACTAAAAAATAGACCGTATCGCAAGGCTGACTTTCGTCAGAAGTCTTTTTTTTTGGTTAGGGATTGTTGGCTTTTTTGCCGCTTTTTCAGGTCTGAAAGCCCAAGATACGCAGACGCTCGATTCACTTTTGCCTGCTCAAAAGGCACAAAAGTTAGAAAACCTGACGCTGCAAGCCTGTGTAGAATATGCGGTCAAGAACCATTTGAGCGTGCAAAACGCGATGATAGACAATGAAATCGCCAAGGCGCGTGTAGGCGAAGTGCGTTCTGTGGGGCTTCCCCAAGTCAATGCCTCGCTCAATGTCATCGATAACTTTAAGATACCTGTCAATTTCTTGCCTGCTCAATTTCTAAACCCCAACGCAGAGCCTAATACCTTCGTACCCGTAACTTTTCAGCCCCAATATATCGGGCAGGCAAAAGTGGAGTTACAACAACTTATTTTCAGTGGCTCGTATTTCTTGGGTTTGAAGGCGGCTTCTACTTATACGCAACTGACCGAAAAAAGCATCACCCAGACCCAAATTCAGGTAGCGGAAAATGTAAGCAAGGCTTTTTATAGCGTCCTTATCAATGAACAACGCTACACGCTTTTGGAAGAAAACCTCCGCAGCCTCGATTCGCTATACAAACAGACGCAGGCTTTGTATCAAAATGGTTTCGCCGAAAAGATAGATGCCGACCGTATTCGGGTGAGTGTCAATAATTTGAAGATGGAAAAGGAAAATTTCCGCCGTCTGATAGAATTGAGTAAAGACTTGCTCAAATTTCAAATGGGCTTGCGTGCCGAAGACGAATTGACGATTCAGGGCAAAATTGAAGATGTGCAGCTTCAAAATGTGGATTTGGAAATGGCAATAGACCCTACCAAACGCATAGAGTACAGCCTTTTGCAGACCCAACTCTCGCTCAACGATTTGCAGGTGAAAGAGTATAAGATGCGCTATTTGCCTACCTTGGCGTTTTTTGCCAATTACGGCTCCAGTATGGGTTCGCCTGATGTCAAAGATGCCTTGCTGCCCCTTTTTACCGATAGGTGGATAGGAAATGGCTCTTTCGGATTGAGCCTCAATATTCCCATCTTCGACGGGCTGCAAAAAATGTACCTCATACAGCAGGGCAAATTAGAGCGCAAAAAGACGCTCAATCAGATGTCCGAATTTGAGCGTGCCACTCTGTTACAAGCAAATCAGGCAACCCTGTCTTTGAAAAATAGCCTCGACAAACTCGCTTTCCAAAGAGAAAACATGGAACTGGCAAAGGAAATTTTCCGCGTAACGAAGGTAAAATACCAAGAGGGCGTAGGCTCTAATTTGGAAGTTACCAATGCCGAAACTGCCTACAAAGAAGCCGAAACCAACTACTATGCGGCTCTTTATGATGCCATTATTGCCAAAATTGATTTGGAAAAGGCAAAAGGCACGCTTTTCTAAACGCTTTTCTCTTGTTTTCTTGCTTCTTTTATTTTCCCCAAACTCCACTCGACTTTTTCCCATTCCTATATGAAACGCCGTTCTTATCTTACTTTCCTTAGCCTTGCCTTTCTTGCGCTTAGTCTTTGGGCTTGTTCAAGCGAAGGCAAAGACAAACAAACGCTCCTTGCAGAAAAGAAAAAAGCCTTAGTTACGCTCCAACAAGAAATTGCCGCCTTAGAGCGCGAAGTAGGAGCGGGTGCAGAAGAAAAAACGCAGACGCGCAAACTTGTAGAGCTATTGCCACTTGCCAAGACAGAATTTCTACACTTTATAGAAGTGCAGGGTACGGTAGAATCTGACCAAAACATCAACGTCATGCCTGAAATGCAGGGCGTTATCAAGTCTGTTTTGGTAAAAGAAGGGCAGAATGTAAGCGCAGGGCAGACTATCGCTATCCTCGACCAGAGCCTTCTGCAAACCCAAATTGCGGAATTAGAAACGCGCTTAGAACTTGCCAATACGCTCTTTGAAAAACGCCAAAACCTTTGGAAACAAAATATCGGCTCGGAAATAGAATACCTACAAGCCAAAAACCAGAAGGAGAGCTTGGAAAAAAATATCCTCGCTTTGAAGACCCAAATGGGGAAAGCCGTCGTTACTGCCCCTATTTCGGGCGTGATTGATGCCGTTTTTGCCAAACAAGGCGAAATAGGAAGCCCCATGTCGCCGATGGTTAGAATTGTCAATTTGAGCCAAGTAACTGTAACGGCGGAGGTTTCGGAAGCCTATCTTGCCGATGTCAATAAAGGTGATGAGGTCACGGTTTCGATGCCTGCCATGAATGTAGAGCAGAAGGAAAAAATCTCTTTCGTGAGCCAAGCCATCAATCCTACCAATCGCACCTTTACGATTCAAATTGACATCAACAACAAAGATGGCAACTTCAAACCCAATGCCGTAACGACGGTTAAAATCAATGACTTTACCCAAAAAGATGCCGTCGTGGTGCCTACCAACGTGGTGCAGTTAGGTACAGATGGCAATAAGTTCCTTTATATCGCCGAAAAGCAAGGCAGTGAAATGCTTGCCAAAAAAGTGGTGGTAGAAACAGGTATTTCCTACGACGGACAGACGCTCATCAAGAGTGGCTTGACGGGTAGTGAGCAGGTGATAGTCAAGGGCTACAACGAGGTCATTACAGGCGATGTCTTGCGCCTCTGAAAGTAGCCTCTTTCTCACACTTTTGCATATAGATTCCAACCTTATTATTTTTCAAATTTTATGTCGGAAAAACAACCCCAACTCAAAACTTTCGGGCTTTCTACCTTTTCCCTAAGCAATGCCACGAGTGTTTTTATCCTGACGGCGATTATCGTGGTGGCGGGTCTGATGGCTTACATTGGCATGCCTAAGGAGCAGTTTCCAGAAATCAAGATGCCGACGGTGTATGTGCAAACGGTCTATCCCGGCAATTCGCCTGTGGATATTGAAAACCTGATTAGCCGCCCCATAGAAAAAGAGTTGAAATCTTTGAAAGGGGTCAAGAAAATTACTTCTACTTCGGTGCAAGACGCTTCGGCGATTGTGGTAGAATTTAATGAAGACGTGCAAATCAGCAAAGCCGTAACAGATACCAAAGATGCCGTAGATAAGTCTAAAAAGGATTTGCCCAACGATTTAGATACCGAACCGACGGTCATGGAACTCGACCTTTCCGAAATTCCTATCGTAGAGATTAACTTATCGGGCGATTTCGAAATTTCGAAGCTCAAAGAGTATGCTGAATATTTGCAAGATGAAATGGAGGCTCTGCCCGAAATTTCGGAAGTAGATATCACAGGCGATTTGGAGCGTGAAATTCAAATCAACGCCAATTTGCATGAAATGGCGGCGCGAAAAGTGGCTTTTTCGGACATTGAAAATGCCATTGCCAGCGAAAACCTAACGGCTTCGGGAGGCGAAATTCTCAATTCGGGCTATCGCCGCTCTTTGCGCGTAGATGGTGAGTTTTCGAAGGTCAAAGAAATTGAAACCATTATCGTAAAATCAGAAAACGCCGATGCCGTTTATCTCAAAGATGTGGCAAAGGTGAGCGATAATTACGTAGAGCGCAAAAGTATTGCGCGTTTGGCTAAGGGTGATGAGATGCAGCAGGATAGCAAGCCTGTTATTTCGCTCAAAGTGAAAAAGCGCAGTGGTGCAAACCTTATCAGTGCTGCCGAGCAGATTGCCCTTATTTTAGAGAAAGCCCAAAAAGAGCGTTTCCCTTCGGGTTTGAAGATTGTTAGCACCAACGACCAGTCGGAAAACATCAAAAAGCAAATCGCCAATTTGGAAAACAACATCATTTCGGGCGTACTTTTGGTAGTGGGCGTGCTTCTCTTTTTCTTAGGGCTTCGCAATGCCTCCTTAGTAGGGGTTGCCATTCCGCTTTCTATGTTCCTTTCCTTTTTGGTCTTGAATATGATGGGCGTTACTATCAATATGATTGTGCTTTTTGCCCTTATTCTGGCTTTGGGTATGCTGGTAGATAATGCGATTGTGGTAGTGGAAAATACCTATCGCCTTATGGAGCAGGGCTATACCCCTTTTGAAGCCGCCAAATATGGTGTGGGCGAGGTGGCGATTCCGATTATCGCTTCTACTGCCACTACGTTGGCTGCCTTTGTGCCGCTGGCTTTTTGGGGCGGTATCTTGGGCGAATTTATGAAATACCTGCCCATTACGCTGATTATTGTACTGGCATCTTCGCTTTTTGTAGGCTTGGTTATCAATCCTGTGTTTGCTAAGGCGTTTATGCGCACGAGCAGCAAAGGCACGAAAAAGACCATCAACAAAGGAATTTTAGTGAGCAGTTTGGTCGCCATGGGTTTGGCTCTGCCGCTTTATTTTATCAACGACACTTATACCGTTCCTAACCTTTTGATGACTTACGCGCTTATTGCGCTGGGCAATGTCTATGTGCTTTCGCCTTTGGCACATGCTTTTCAGGATAAGGTGCTTACCGTTGTGGAAGGCTTGTATTTGCGCTTGCTTAGTTTTGCTTTAAAGGGCAGAACGCCTTATTTTCTCTTTGTTTCGATGTTCTTCTTGCTTTTTGGAAGTATCTTTTTAGTGGGATTGCGTCAGCCGAAAGTAGAGCTTTTCCCTTCTAATGAGCCGCTTTTTGTGTATATGTACATGGAAGCTCCTTTGGGTACGGATATTTATACGATGGACGCAAAGGCAAAAGAAGTGGAAAAAATTATCTATCAGACCCTCGAACCCTACAAGGGCATTATCAAATCGGTCATTACCAATGTCGGTGCAGGTTCGGGCGACCCCAATCAGGCAATGGGTAGCGCAGGGGGCGCAACGCCCAATAAGGCGCGAATTGCGGTAGCCTTCGTAGATTTCGAGCTAAGAGGCGAGGTAGCTACTTCTGATGTGATGAAAAAATTAGCCGAAAGCGTCAAAAACGTGTCAGGCATTACCATCAAGACCGAAAAAAATAGAGAAGGACCGCCTGTGGGCAAGCCTATCAATATCGAAGTTACGGGTGATGACTACACCAAATTAGTAGAAGTATCGGAAAATATCAAAGCCTTTATCGATAGGGAAGGTATCGCAGGCATAGACAATTTAGAGTTAGATGCTGAAACGGGTAAGCCCGAACTCTTGCTTACCATCGATAGAGATAAGGCGCGTTTGTACGGACTTTCTACTTTCACCATTGCCACTACCTTGCGGACGGCAATTTATGGCAAGGAGGTTTCCAAGTTTAAAGACAAAGACGAAGATTATCCTATCCAATTGCGTTTGGAGGAAAAGTATCGCTACAATCTTTCTACCTTGATGAACCAAGTCATTACGTTTCGCGACAATAGGGGGCAGTACCGTCAAATTCCCATTTCGGCAGTCGCGACCGTAGATTATAGTTCTTCTTTTGGCTCTATTAAGCGCAAAGATTTGAAGCGTATGATTGCCATTGGCTCGAATGTAGTGGAAGGTTACAATGCCAACGAAATTGTCGAGCAAATCAAGACGCTATTAGCTACCTATCCGATGCCCGAAGGCTATCAGTGGAAATTCACAGGTGAGCAGGAAGAACAACAAAAGTCGTTTCTTTTCCTTCGCAACGCGCTTTTGATTGCGGTGAGTGCCATCTTTTTGCTTTTGGTCATGCAGTTCAATTCCTTAGTCAAGCCCTTTATCGTCATGACTTCGGTGCTTTTGAGTACCATTGGCGTATTCTTAGGATTGGCTATCTTCAATATGAACTTTGTTATCATCATGACGGGTATCGGGATTATCTCTTTGGCGGGCGTTGTGGTAAATAACGCTATCGTATTGATAGACTACACCGATTCGGTCAGGCAGCGCAAGCGCGAGGAAAGGGGCTTAGAGGAAGGCGAGTTTCTCTCTGATGCCGACCTAATTGAAGTCTTGGTAGAAGGGGGTTATACACGCTTGCGCCCTGTCTTGCTTACCGCCATCACGACTGTTTTGGGCTTAGTGCCTTTGGCGATAGGGCTAAACATCGACTTCTTTAAGTTCTATGCCAGCTTCGACCCCGATATTTACATGGGCGGCGACAACGCCATCTTCTGGGGACCTATGGCTTGGACGGTAATTTTCGGCTTGGTCTTCGCCACCTTCCTTACCTTGGTCATTGTACCTGTGATGTACCTTTTGGCAGATAAGTTGGCGCGTCTTTTCGCACCCAAAAGCAAGCCTTTTGTTGTCCAAACGCCCGAAGTAGAACCCAAAAATCCCAACACAGAACCGCGAAAAGAACCCATTGCGTAAGGGTTCGCAATATCTAACGCAAACTTTGTAGGTTTTTAGTCTTTACACAAACAGCCCCCTACTTTTGGTAGGGGGTTGTTTTTTTTGTATCGTATCTATTAGAATATTTTTATTAAAATAAGATTATTTTTTTGAAATTATATAAATATTTTCTTATGAAAAGACGGTGGCTTTACGATTACTAAAAGCTAAATCCCTTCCCAAAAAACGCCCCTTTTTTTGGCAGTTTGCCCAAAAAGTGCCTTCTTTGTTTTTTCTATTGATTCGATACTTCTCTTCTTCAACTATGATTATTTACAACGTAACCATCAATATCGCCGACGAGGTACATCAGGAGTGGCTCGAATGGATGAAGGCGGTACATATCCCCGAAGTGATGCAGACAGGCTATTTTACCGAAAACAAAATGCTGCGCCTGCTCACCGAAAGTGCCGAGGCACAAGGCACTACCTACGCCATACAATACACCTGCAAGACGCTGGCAGATTTGGAATCCTACCAAAAAAATGCCGCCCCTGCGCTGCAAGCCAAGACCAACGAAAAATATAAAGGCAAATTTGTCGCCTTCCGAAGTATTTTAGAAGTCGTTTAAAGCGTTATCAAAAAGAGTCGCTTATCTCTGCTTATCTCTTTGATAGGCGGCTTTTGTATCCAATTCTTACGCAAAACTGTATGTCATTTCGAACCGTACCCCATCAAAGCCCTCAATACAAGCAAGCCGTAGCCTTGCGGCGCGAGGTCTTGCGCCTACCGCTTGGCTTAGATTTTACAAAAGAAGAATTAGACCAAGAAGCCGATAGCTTTCATTGTATTTGGGAAGAGCAGGGCGAAGTGCTTGCGACACTCATTCTAAAACCACTTTCTGATACAAAGTTGAAAATGCGACAGGTAGCCGTAAGACCTCAACAGCAGGCAAGCGGTTATGGCTCTAAACTTCTTCAAGCGGCTCACCAATGGGCAAAAGCGCAGGGTTATGACTATGTGGAGGCACATGTGCGTCAGGTGGCATTTTCTTTTTATCAAAAATTAAACTACCAAGCCGTAGGCGATACCTTCCTCGAAGTGGGAATCCCCCATGTGAAGATGTATCGCTCGCTTTAAACCTTCAACTATATTTCTAACTAATTAAAGATGAATCTAAAAAATCGTACAAAAAAGTTGGCGTTTTCTGCCCTTTGCATTTGCGCCACCACTTTGTTAGGCTCTGTTTCTTTGCAGCAAGTAGAGGCACAAACCCTTACGGCGCAAACAGAGAAGAAAAAATTGACACTCGAAGAGATTGTAACCAATCATTTGCTCTACCCCGAAGCGGTTTATAGCACGCAGGCACGCCCTGAAACGAATTTTATTTCATACCTCGACTATGAAAAAGGACTGATGCAGATAGACGACAAGGGCAAAACCGAACTTTTGTTCACCTTCGAAGATTTGAGTCAGATTTTGGCAGGCACAGGTAGGAAGCCTTTGCTCACCTATCCGCAGTTTGTTTGGGCAAGCAAAAATGAAATTAGGTTTGAAAATGATAATCTCTATCTAAGCTATCAAATCGATACCAAAAGCATCGAAACCCTAACACAAATAGAGAGCGGCGCAGAAAATAAAGACTATGCCAAAAGTGGTGCAGTGGCTTATACCAAAAATTACAACCTTTTTATCGCCCAAAATGGAAACCAGATGGCGGTAAGCAAAGATGGGTCGCTCGAAATTTCTTATGGCGAGGCAGCGCATAGAAGCGAATTTGGCATCACAAAAGGCACTTTTTGGTCGCCAGATGGCAGCAAGTTGGCGTTTTCGCGCATAGACCAAAGCGGCGTAACGAGCTATCCGCTTGCAGACTACGCTCCCGCTACGGCTACGCACGCACCTATCAAATACCCCATGGCAGGGGCAACAAGTCAGCAGGTTACGATAGGCGTTTTTGATGTCAAGAGTCAAAAAACGGTCTATTTGCAAACAGGCGAGCCTTCTGAACAGTACCTAACCAATCTTACGTGGAGTCCTGACGGCAAAAAAATCTATTTGGCAGTCGTCAATCGAGCGCAAGATGAGGCTGCATGGCGCGTGTATGATGCCCAAAATGGTAAATTCCTGAAAGAACTCTTTAAAGAAAACGACACAGAATGGGTAGAGCCGCAGCACCCCCTCGCTTTTTTACCCCAAAATCCAAATCAATTTTTGGTACAAAGTGAGCGCAATGGTTTTAATCATCTTTATCTATACGATACCGAAGGCAAACTCATTCGTGCCGTTAGTCAGGGAGAAGGGCAGGTCTTGGAATTGTTGGGTTTTGATGCAAAGGGCGAGCGCGTTTTCTATGTAGCCAACTTTGGAAAACCCTTAGAAAGTCATCTTTTTGTTTCAGAAATTGCGACAGGAAAAACGACACAACTTTCCACACAGGCAGGCGTGCATGGGGGCAAGCTCAATCAAGACGGCACTTTGCTTTTAGATACGTATAGCAGCCCCGAAGTGCCTTTTGAGGCTTTGCTTTTAGATACAAAAACAGGGCAGCGTATCGCCACTGTAAAGCAATCTAAAAATCCTTTGGAAAAATACGAAATCGGCGAAATTTCTATCCAAACGCACCAAGCAGCCGACGGACAGACGCTATACAGCCGCCTGATAAAGCCGACAAATTTTGACCCAAGCCGCAAGTATCCCGTTATGGTTTATGTCTATGGCGGTCCTCATTTGCAGCTCATCAATCAAAGTTTTCGCTATGCTGCCGACTATTTTATGCTCTATATGGCGCAACAAGGGTATGTGGTCTTTTCACTCGACAATCGCGGTTCGGCAAATCGTGGCGCAAAGTTCGAGCAGTCTATTCACAGAAAGTTGGGTGAAAACGAGGTAGCCGACCAGATGGTAGGCGTAGAATATCTCAAAACTTTGCCCTTTGTCGATACCGACAAGATGGGCGTTTTTGGTTGGAGTTTTGGTGGTTTTATGACTACTTCGCTGATGCTCAAACACCCTGACGTTTTCAAAGTAGGCGTAGCAGGCGGAGCCGTTGTGGATTGGAAATTTTACGAGGTAATGTACACCGAGCGATACATGGACACGCCACAAGAAAATCCAACGGGCTATCTCAATGCCAGTTTGCTCAATAAAATTCACCTACTAAAAGGCAAATTGTTGCTTATCCATGGCATGCAAGATGATGTCGTAGTGCCACAGCATACTTTTGCATTGGTAGAAAAAGCCATCAAAGAAGGCGTTTTATTAGATTATTTTCCTTATCCTTCACACCCACACAATGTCAGGGGCAAGGATAGAATCCATTTGTATCGCAAGGTAGCGACTTATTTGGATAGCGTTCTGAAAAAGTAGAATAAGCCTAAATCTTTACACATGTAAGTTTTTATCAGGATTCGAAGTTTTAGTACGTTCTTTAAATCAAGTTTTTTAACTTTGTCGCTACAAGCCTTTTGGGAAAGTGGCACAAAAAAACGCCGTTTGTGTTACAAACGGCGTTTTTAAGAACTTGAAAAGGGAGGGCTAAGAAAAGATAAAATCCGTAGCCTACATTTTTTAGAACTATGAAATAGCATAATAGGTGGAAAATAAGGATAACGATTTTAGGATTTTAAGATGACTCTTATCTAACTAATTGATACACCAAACGGATTTTTTGCGGCTTCTGATTCCATTCGGCACAATCTTGGCAGGCATACTGCGAATTTTCCTCCGCCCAAAGTACCATCTGCGATTCGTCGATGCTTTCTATTTGGAAGGTATTAAAAACGAGTTGCGTCTTGCGGTCGTATAAGACCAAAAGCCTGTTTTCTTCCTGAAATTCCCAAGAGAGGGCATAGTTGGCATTGAGGTCTTGAAACTCTTGCAGGAGGTTCGCTTCGTTTTGGCTATTCAAAACCAGCCTTTCTTTCATAGTGGCAGGATTCCAAGTTTCGGAATTTTCTACTTTGAAAGAAACCACTTGCCATTTCTTTTCGTGCCTACCTGTGAGTTTTTCTGCTACTTCTTTCTGACAAGTAACCTCTTCGGCATCTTTTTCAAAACAAGCCGTTTGCAGAAAAACAAGCGATAGCAGTGTTAAAAGTAGTGTCCAACGTCTCATTTTTTGATTGGTTTGGGTTGATTGTAGTACATTAAAACCGAATAAGAGCCGATTTTAATGACGTGAGTATGAAAAATACAATAGCTTTTGCAGGGGACTTGCCTTTTTGAACCATACAAAGTAAGCTGTGCAAAGCCTTTTAGATAGACCGATTTTTAGACGCTCCTAAGAAAAGAAAAACGACTTATTTAGAATAAATCTATGTTTCTTTAAGCGTGCTGCGAAGTTAGTCTTTTTTAACGTTACGCACAAGATTTGTAGAACGTTGCAGAAAAAGTAGGTGTAACTTTTCGGTGGAAACCGCAAGAGGTTCTCTTTTTTTTCGCGTTTTGATGTCTTTTTGGAGAGAAAAAGCCGCTCCTATCGCGTATTTTTTTACTATTTTCTCTTTGTATAACGCTAATTTTCTTACAATGTTTTTAGTCGGGCTTAAAAAAATACAATTTTTTGCAAATGAACCTTAAAAAAGACCGCTCTCTTGTCGAAGGCTTTGCACCTGCAAGAGAAAAACAACACCTTCACATAAAAAGCCGCTTTTGTGGAACTTTGTAGGGCAAGACATTGCCTTGCCCTAAGTTGGATTGAGATAAAATTTGCAGCAGTACCAAGCCATAACTTCGCGCTATTTTTGTGCGGATACAAGCAACGGCGAGGGTTATGAAAGCCGTTTATAGGTTTTTTTCTATCAAACTTTGCTGCGCCTTTTCCTTTTGGAGGCGTTTCATTTCGCGAATGGTAGGCTCTACTTCTTCCGCCGTAGGAAAATGATTAGGATAGTGAGCAGGGGAAAGTAGGTGCTTGTAGTAGCGCGGTAGCCAAACCAAAACGCGGCGTAAGTCGTTGATAACGGCTATGATGGCAGGGAAGATAACAAGGGTCATAATCGTACCAATACCCACGCCATAAGCTACCGAAATTGCCATCGGAATAAGAAATTGCGCTTGAAAACTTTTTTCTAAAATCAGCGGCGCAAGCCCTGCAATGGTCGTGATGCTGGTAAGCAAGATGGCTCTAAAACGCGCCAAACCTGCCAAATAAGCCGCATCTACTAAGGAATTGCCCTCGCGTAGATACGCATTAAACCTATCCACAAATACAACGGCATCATTGATAATAACGCCCGAAAGGGCTAAAATACCCCAAAAGCTAAGAAGCGAAATTTGGTGCGTAGGGTGAAAGAAATGCCCCAAGGCGGCACTGAAAAAACCAAGCGGCACTAAGACCCCTACTATCATCAAAGCCTGTGGCAGCGAGCGGAAGGTAAGCGTAACCAAGAGGATAATGATGAAAATGGCAATGGGCAAAGTAAAGATAAGCGAGGCTTGTGAGTCGCGGCTTCGCTGCTGCTGCCCGCCAAATTCGATGCGCAGAGAAGGATATTTTTGCTTCAAATCGCTCAAAATGGTGCTATTGAGCTGCTCGATGATGTCGGGGACAGAGGCTTTCAGGTCGGCAAGGTCGGCTTCGATGGCTACTTCTCTTGCGCCGTTGTAGTGGCGAATGTCTGTAATACCACGTTCTACCGAGTAGGTCGCAAGTTCGGTGAAAGGAAATTCCCTTCCATCGGCGGTCTTGATGCGCATATTTTCGAGCTGCCCTATCGTATTGCGGTTGTCTTCGGGATAACGCGCCCAAACACGAACCTCATCGATGCCCTTTTGCAGGCGTTGGATTTCTTCGCCAAAAAAGCCTTGTCGGATTTGGTTGGTAATATCGGCATGCGTCAAGCCCAAGAAATAGGCTTCGGGTTTTAGCTCTATTTGCAGCTCCCTGCGTCCAGCACGTAGGTTGTCGGCAATGTCTTTGAGGGCAGCATATTTTTCAAGCTCTGCCTTTACCTCCTCTTTGGCTTTATTAAGCACCGTAATATCCTTGCTCATCAAGCGGATAGAAACAGGTTTCCCAAAGCGGCTTGCGCCTCCTACGATAAACTTTTCGGCTTCGGGTACTTTGCCGATTTTTTCGCGCAAACGGTTGGCGATTTCTTCGCTTCTGATGGTGCGCCTATCCATCTCTTGTAGCGAAATGGAAAGGTGTCCTGCATGCGAACCTACCTCGCTACCATCGGAGGTTCTGCCAATGGTTAGGAAGATATGGCTAAAAAAGTCTTCTTCGTCTTTGTATTCTGCTTTGAGTTCCTGATTGAGTTCCCACGCGATTTTTTGGTACTTTTCCAAATAGGCTTGTACCTTTTCTTCGGGTGTGCCTGCTTTAAAGGCTAAATTGACTTGAAACTCATCGAAGGGAATGTTCGGGAAAAAGGTCGTCCGTATGAGTCCGCCATTTATCATACCCAAGACTATCATCGCAAAGACAATCGGCAGAGCCGCCGTTAGGTATTTGTATTGGAGAGCGGCTTGTAAAACGGGTGCGTAAATTTTGTAGCGCAAAAATTCGATGCTACCATTGAGGGCTTTGCGAAAACGGTTTTCTTTCTGATTCATTTCCATTTCAGAAATATGACCGGGTAGGATAAAAAAGGCTTCTACCAGCGAAACCGCCAAACAGAGAATCACGACTAAAGCCATCTCTTGGAGAAAGTCGAAGCCCTCGATGCCAATGCCGATAGGCAAAAAGGCAACAATGGTAGTCAGGACAGAAGTAAAGACCGAAGGCATGACCTCAAAAGTGCCGTCTATCGCTGCCTGCGTTGGTGTTTTGCCTTTTTCTATGTGGGCATAGATGTTTTCACCGATTACAATTCCATCATCTACCAAAATCCCGACTACGAGTATCATACCAAAAAGCGAAATCATATTGATAGTCAGCCCCATCATAGCCGCCAAAATAAACATGCCCGCAAAGGAAATGGGAATCCCTACTGCTACCCAAAAAGAGAGGCGCACGCTTAAAAATAAGCCCAAACAGACCAAGACCAAGACCAAACCCACTACGCCATTTTCTATCAGCATGTTCAAACGCTGACTTAGGAGGCTAAAAAAGTCGAAGCTCATCACAAGCTCTACTTCTTTATTGGCAAGGTTGAATTTTTCAATGTACTGATTGCAATATTCCGATATTTTTTGGAGGTCTTCTTCGGGCAATTTGGCTATTTCAAAATAAACGGCTCTTTTGCCGTCCATAAAAAGGGCGTTGGGGTCGTCGGCAAATTGTTCTACGATAGTGGCGACATCGCGCAAATAGACCTTGCTGCCATCTGCATTGGCACGTAGGGTGATGCTACCAATTTCGTCGGGCGTTTTTCCTTTGGCACGCGAGCGCAACAAGATTTCTTCGTCTATGGTTTTGATAGCACCTGCCGAAATGTCGCGGTTATTGAGGCGGACGGCACTCACAATCTGGTCGAAGCGCAAATTATAGCGAAGCAGCGTCGCTTCATCTACTTCTATCGAGATTTCGCGCACAGGGTAGCCTGTGATATTGACCTGTGAGATGTCGTTTGAGTTGAGCAAATCGTCTTCTATATTTTCGGCAAATTTCTTCAAAGTTGCCAAATCTACATCACCTCTCAAAGCCATATTCACCCCCCTACTGCGCGGGCGGATTTTGGCTACTATCGGACGCTCGGCAGTGGCAGGAAAAGAGCTAATGCCATCTACGGCGTTCTTGACATCGGCTAAGGCTTTATCGGCATCTGTGCCTCTTAGGAGCTGAACGGTAATGTTGGCAAAATTTTCAGACGAATTAGACGTAATTTCCTTGATGCCCTCGATGCCTTTGAGCGATTGCTCTATTTTGGTCGTAACCCCTTCTTCTATCTCTTCGGGCGCAGCCCCCGGCATGGCAACGGTGATATTGATAGTAGTGGGGTCTATTTCGGGAAAAAAGGAACGTTTGATAACGAAAAAATAACATATCAAGCCAAAAGTGAGCATCGTTACGATGATGGCGTTGCCCCAGATGGGGTATTTGACAAAATAAGCCACTAACTTTCTCATATTTTTACGGATTATCTTTTACAGATTAGTTTTTACAGACTGTTTTTTGTATCTCATCTTTTTGCAGGAAAAGGATAATTTCAAAAGACATAGCACCACAAAAGAAAGAGCCGCTTCTTATTGGGCAGACTGAACGGCACTTGTTGTGCCTTGCGCTTTCTTTTCAGGATTTTGGGCTTCGATTTTGCTCACGCGCATGTTATCGAAGGCATTGATAAGTGGCTCGATTACCAAATCGCTATTGGGAGCAAGACCTGAAATAACGGCGGTTTCGGGATTGAGTTTATGAATCTGAACAGTCTGATTTTTCAAGACCGAATCTTGCCAAACGATATAAACCTGATTTTCATTGAAAAGAGCGCGGCGCGGAATTTCTATCGCCTCTTCTACCTTTGCGCCCTGCATTTTGGCACGCAAATACATGCCGTCGTAGATGCTTTCTTTGTTGTTGGTAATGGCTACAAAGGCATCTAAGGACTGTGTGGCAGGATTGACAATTTCGCTAATTCTGACGATTTTCCCTTGCCATTCTTTTTGTCTATCTTCCGAAGAAACGGCAACGGTTGTTCCTAATTTTATCCAATTCACGTCGCTTACTTCTATCGGAACGCGCAATTCTAACTCGTCGGAACGGAGCAAGCGCACCACTTTCGCCCCCGGATTGGCACTCGACCCTGCCTGCATATAGACCTCGCTGATAATGGCATCAAAGGGTGCGGCGACAGCATATTTTTCCAACTGCGCCTCTTGGCTCTTGATGTTGTAATAACTGCTATTGATACCTTTGGCGGCGATAAAGGTTTTTTCCTTGTTGTTTTTCGCCTGCGGCGGTTCGGGCAGCGGTTTTTCCACAGAAAGGTTCTGAAAATAGCTCTGCCAAGCCTCAAAACTCTCATTGTAATCGATTTTCAAATCGGGTAGCATAAGGGCAATATCGCGAATAAAGTTGCTTTTTTGGGCTTGTAGGCTCAAAAGTGCCTCTTGTTTGTTGATGCTAAAAAGTAGCTGCCCTGCCCGCACTTTCTGACCCACTTGCAGGGGAATGCTGCCTGCTAAAAGCCTACCCGAAACTTCGGCTACCACATCGACGGGTTTGGCAGATTCCACTCGTCCGTAAGTAACTATTTGCGTCTGTACCTCGGCAGGGCTAACCTTGCGCGTCTGGACAAAGATTTTGGCAGCGACAGGCTTGCGCTGCTCCTGTGGTTTTTTTAGTCCTCCTAAGTAGTTCATAAGGGCATAACCTCCTCCCACAAGTACGACAAGACTGAGGGAAACGATAAGTCCTTTCCGAAGATTATCATTGTTTATCATTGTATCAAAACAGTAGTAGTGGCAAAAGTAGTATTAGTAGTGGCAAAAGCGAAAGGGTGAGCCTCCTTTTGCAGCCTTATTAGTTTTGAAAGCGACTGCTTTCTTACAAGTTTGAAACCTGCATTTGCAGCTATGTCCTCTCTTTACAACAAGGGGCTACAAAATTAGTTTTTAAAAAAGATAGTTGTAGCTACATGGGTCTTTTTTTAATAAAGTTTAACGCCACAAGGTGAGAGGTGTGGATAAAAAAATGTATTATTGCAAGGGAATTAACCTATTACGACCTATGGTACAGTTTGAACTTGAAAATTTGAGTGTGCTTGAGAAAGCAGAGATAGAGATAGGTAACCTTACCTTGATTTGTGGCAAAAATAATACAGGAAAAACCTATCTGACTTATGCGATATGGGGTTTATTGCAGAAAGGCATTGATTGGCTCAAGGGAGATGAGCCAATAAGTTCAGCCGATTTAGCGGAGTTTTTACGACCCACAGCCTATCAGAAGTTCCAGAAACCCTTTGAGGAAGATATGCCGCCAATTTCTTTAAGAATTGGCATAGAAGAGATTGATATACAGAAATTTTTAGATAAACTTGCGGCTCAATATAAAAACTATATACCTGTCATCTTTGCATCTGAGCCTGACTTCTTCTCGCAGACTCATCTGAAAATCAAGTACAAAGAACCAGAGGATGGCTTGATTTTTCAAAATTCTGACCTACGCATTTTTAAAAAGGCAGGCTTGTATGAGTTTGTATTCCTAACAACGCGCCTTTCGCCAGCTTGGGGACTTTATTTCTTATTCAGTAGTTTTCTGCCCCACAAAAATACGACTTTCTTACTGCCTGCTCAAAGAGACAGTATAGAACTCTTCTACAAAGCTCTTGACGAACACAACGCCTATTTACTACAAAAGTTACAATATACGAAGGACTTAAAACTCTTGGAAAATAAGCCCAGATATCCCCTGCCAATAGAAAAACTTATATCTTTTGCACGCAATCTGACAAATAATATTATACTAAACAGTAGCTTTTTAGTTGATAAAAATACACAAAACGAAAATGAAATTTTAACAGAAATAGAAAATATTTTAGAAGTTAAGTATGAAATATTAAGAGATGAAGTTTGGATAAAAGAGTTATTATCCAAGCAAAAAATGCCTTCTTATTTAGCATCTACTTCGGTACGCTCGTTGCAGCACCTTTATTTTTGGCTCAGGCATCAAGCGCAAAAGGATAGTCTTTTGTTTATAGACGAACCAGAATTGAACTTACACCCTGCTAATCAGGTTCGAATGGCACGCCTTTTTGTTAAGATGGTTAGATTAGGTATAAAAGTTTGGATAACAACACATAGCGATTATTTAGTAAAAGAAATAAATAATTGTCTTATGTTATCTAAAATAAAGGAAAGCCAGAGATTTGAAATCCTAAAAAAAATGGGATATTCTGAAAATGATGTCCTATATGAACAAGAAATTAAGGCTTATCTCACTTATACAGAAGCGGAAAAAAAAGGAACGCTCGTTCCTGTATCTTTCAACGAGTATGGCATGCTCATGACAACCTTCGACGCTGAAGCTGACAAAATAAATCATATAGCAAACTATTTAGCAGATGCTATCGATGATATAAATTATCCTGAAATAAACTTACCTTCTTTATGAAAAAAGCCATAGAAGAGATACAAAATCTTATCAACAAAGAACTACTTTTGAGAAAATGTGAAATACAAACCTCTTTTTTCCAAGTCAAGGAAAAACAGAAAGACGCTTTGCTCAAACAAATTACTTTTCAAGAAACACCAAGTGAGATATTGGTCTTTACGCTTGACGATGGAGAACTACGCAATCAATTTTTGAATAAAAGTTCTGATATAGGAAATAAAGCTTCTGACTTTGTTGTAATAGTAGAATCAAAAAATAAAATAGATATTCATTGTTGCGAAATAAAATCTTTTAATCCAAGTCCTAATGACTATGAGTTTCAACTAAAAAGCAGTTTTCTTTTTATAGAATATCTTATTAATTTGCTACGTTCATTACGCCATTTAGATATTGAAGTAGGTAAAGAGAGGTATTACTTATTTTATCTATATGAGCCTAAGGCACGTAACGTCATCAAGAGCAATCCTATATATCGGAATCAGTTTGAAATTCGTACAGATAAAATGACTTTTTTTACAAGTGATTACATTAAAAAATATGCTTTTAAAGGTGATAGGAAAAAAACTTTGAATCCAGTTGTCGATTTTCAAAGTATTTTTAACGCCTAAAAAAAACTACCTCTTGTAAAAAATGTAATCTGTAATAGGGGTTTTTATGCCACTATTTTTTAATTCTGTCGTGATTTGGGCGCGGTGGTGCGTTGTGTGGTTGATGATGTGAAAGAAAATCTCCTGCACGCTATTGGAAAAAGGCTCACTTTTGCTATTTTGATAGGAAATAATTTGGTTTAAATCAAAGGTATCGAGAATAAGTAAAGAGTGGGTATAATTGGCGCGGTCTATGGCGGCGAAGTCTGTCATTGCTTGCGGCTGCCACACCCCAAAGATTGTTTCTTGTGGTAAGATGCGGTTGTTCCAAACCTGATGTGCATTTAGCAGATGGCTCTGCAAAAGGTGGGCTTTTTGAGAAATAAGTGCTTGATTTTCTGCCAAAAGAGCCGAAAAAGCCTGATTGAAATGATGGCTATAAGTCAGCAGGTCTTGAAATAAGTCTTTCATAAAGATACTTTTTAATGATTTGTAAAATAATTTTGAATCTGTTTGCACGATTTAAAAATAAAAAAAGACATAGCGAATTTTTTTCCACTATGCCTTTATCTCAAATTTCAAAGAAGGGAAAGTGGCAAAATCTTACAACAACTTATTCAGAAGTCCCACAATTTCAGAAGAAGAAGGGCGCGGCGCGTCAGCATTGACAATCTTGCCCGACTTATCAACTATCATATAACGCGGAATCCCCATCACGTTGTAGGTTTGGGCTACTGCTGAAAGTTGTTCAGGTTTTGGATAAAAATGATACCCATTGATGTCCATTTGCTTGATGCCATTTTTCCAAGCATCGCCTGTTCTATCGAAGGAGATGTAGAGAAACGCAACTTCTTTGCCCTCGAACTGCCCATGCAAAGTCTTGGCATACGGCATTTGCTGGCGGCAGGGCGGACACCAACTTGCCCAGAAATCGACATAAACTACCTTCCCCTTCAAAGAGGCTAAAGCCTGCTCGAAGGTGCGAGGCGTGCCATCTTCGTTGGTATCGCTGATAAAGATTTTGTGGTCGTCATCTTTTGGGGCTGCCTGCTCTGTGGCGGCTGTTTGCGTCGTGGTAGAAGCGATAGAAGCGGTGGCTTCTTCTTTGGTAGGCTGATTTTCTCCGCTGCTGACAGTGTTATTTTTTTTATCCGAGGAGGCGCAGGCGGTAGCGAGCAAACCTACTACAAACAAAAGGGATAATATGGAGGTGATTTGTTTCAACATTTGTAGGTATAACTAAGGTGAATGAAAAGAAAAGACCAAGCAAAGATACTGATTTTGCGGCATTTTTGTTGTCGCTAAGGTATGAAAAAAGATTGATAAGTAGGAAAACAAGGCTTTTTTCACTTTTTTTAGCGTATTTTGGGCTTCGAAAGCCTGCCTTAAAAAGTAGCTGCCCGTAGTGCCTTGAAACCTGCTCAAAATTGATACCCAAAAAAATCCCCTTTCTTTCTATTCTGCCCTTATGTTTCTTTTTATGAATTTTTATCTTACGCGGTCTTTTTTCAGTGCCAAAAACGCCGCGACAATCTGCAAAACCTATTCTTATTTTTGTCTATTTCTGATACTATTTTCTTTTTTTTCGGAAAAAAATAGCCTACTTTTTGCCCAAACGCCCACACTTTTGCAAGGCAGAATCCGCTTCCTCGAAGATAAGGTCGCTCAAAAGCAGGCACTTTCCACGCCGACTAAAAAAGAAGCCAAAGAGCCTATCGGCTATCTGGTCTATAACCCTGACGCGCCTTTTGCCGAAGCCGTCCAAATTCCTTTTTATCTCGACTCGCTTTCCGAATTTAAAATCAAGTTTCGCCTACGACAGCCGCTTTTCGCCCGTTTCTATTGGCAGGGAAAGCCGCTCAAACTCTTTATTCACCCTGGCGATAGCCTCTGGATAGACCTACAAGGCGATAGTTCGCTGCGTTATAGCCTGCGTTTCGAGGGTTTGGGTGCGAAAGAAAACCGTTATTTACAAGAATTTGAGCAGAAGTTTGCAGGTGAAAATCAAAGCCTCTATCCCACTAAGTATCAACAACTTGCGCCTAAACAGTTTAGACAATATGTAGATAAAAAGCGCAAAGAGCAGCAGCGTTTTTTAAATACTTACGAAAAAAACAACCCCATTTCTACCTCTTTTGCCCTCTACGCAACGGCAGAAATAGACTACCTTTGGGCAAATGAGTTGTTTCATTTTCCTTATTTTCATGCCCTTCTAAACGAAAAAAATCCCGTATTGCCCGATAGCCTTTATTATCTCTTCTTGGAAGAGATTGCATTAGAAAGTCCGCAAATTTTGTATTCTGATAGCTATTTGTATTTTCTAAAAAATTTCTTGCATTGGGAATATCTGAAAGCGTACCCCATTTTTTATGCACCCAAGACGCAATTTTACTACCGTTTTTTATTGCAGCAGGCAGAAGCCAAAATCAAAAATCAGCAGGTGCGTCTTTTTTTGCAAAGTAGCCTTTTAGCCGAAGCCATTCGCAATGGCTTTTCCAAGTCTTTATCTGCCGAGATTGCACTTTTTTTACAAAAAAATGAACATCACGAATATGGAAAAGATTTAAAAGAATTTTACCAAAAACAGAACCGTTTGAAGGTAGGAAGTGCTGCCCCCGATTTTTCCCTTTTCGATATCCAAAGTAGGCGTTATACCTTAGAAAATTTTAAGCAGAAGGCTGTTTATCTCTATTTTTGGTCGTATGGCTGCACAAGCTGTCGCGCCGAACTTTATGCGTTGCGGCGTTTGCAGGAAGAATTTGAAAAAGATGAGATTGTTTTTGTCAGTGTTTTTTTAAATGAAAATCAAAGCATTTGGCAAAAACTTATTGCGCCTATCGAATGGAAAGGTTTGCATTTGCGCACAGCCGAACCCTTCGATTTGGTGGTGCGTGCCTATAATCTTGCGCATACCCCTACGGCGGTTTTATTAGACAAAAACCACAAACTTGTCTATCAGCGCATGCGCACGCCTGCCCAAGAAGGCGTAAAACAGGATATAGAACATCTTTTGCTTAAAAAATAGCTCTTTTTTTCTTTTAAATAAGTCCTAAAATCCATAAAATCGCTTCTTCTTCGCCTTCAAAATATTGGAATTGAAAATGCTCATCTTGCCTTTTGAAGGAGGCTACCAAAATCTTGCTCACCGCGCCTGCAAAGAAAGATTTGGGCGAAATCACTGCCCCTTTGCAGCCTTTCCCCAAAGCCTGAATGATTTTGGGATAGAAGCGCGAGGCTGTCCAGGCGCGTGCCAAAGGGTCGATGGAGAGCAACTCTCGCGAATTGATAAGCACGTTTTTGCATTTATGGGCAATCATAATCTCGCCTGCCTTTTCGTAGGTAGCTTGAAAGTCCTCTCGCGAAACGACTCCTTTCCATTTGAGGTAAATTGCCTTTTGTTCAGGCACGTCCTCGTGGGGCGTTGTTCTTAGAATCGCAACCGTTGCCCAATCGGTTTCAAAGGCAATTTCTTTGTGGTAGTTTGTATCGCTCATGCGCTTTCGAATAACATTTGAAGATACGGACAAGATACAAAAAATACGCAACAGAAAAAAATGTTGCCAAAATATTGAGAAAAGGTCGAGAAAAGGTCGAAAAAAAGCCAAACTTTTTTGGCTATTCTCTGTCCATGCAAGTGCTTTGATACGGACGCTCTGCCGCTTGGTAGCCCATCTGACGCGCCTTTGCCCAATAAAAACAGGCTTGGTCGTGATTCATTTGATGCTCATAGAAATAAAAGCCCTTGTAATAGTAGAGCGCAGGCTCTGGTGTCGGGAGTTTTTCTATTTGTAGAAATAAAGGGAGCATTTCTTCGTATTTCTTTTGTTTTAAAAGCGATACTAATTTGCCAATAAGGGGGGCAGGGTCGTCTTTTGCCTTTGAAATGGCGCGTTCGTAATAATGTTGCGCCTTTTCGTATTCGTGTAATTTTTGCAGGTACAAATCGGCAAGTGTGAGCAGAAGTTCCACTTTGTTTGGGGCATGTCTGATGGCAAAGTCGTAATTGGTGGCGGCATCTTTAAAAAGGCGAAGTTGGACATAACAAAATGCCCTTTCTTGATAATAGACCGATTTTTGGCTGCTGTTTTCACTATGCGCAATGGCGCGTGTGTAGTATGCGATAGCATTTTTGTAGTCTTTGTAGTGTTGCTGCAAAATAAGCGCGAATAAATAGTCTGCTTCTGCGTTATCTTCCAAATAATAATTGGCATCACTAATACATTTGACTGCCTCCAAAGGGTCTTGCTTTTCGTAATACCAGTAGCGAGCCTGTGTCAGTTTGTGCTGCGAAGCCCAACGTGGAATATAGTGATGCAAAAACCAAGAGAGTCCGAAAATAAAGATAAAGCCAAGCAGGGTATAGAGCGAGGCTTTCCGTTCCCACTTTCTTTCCTGTGGGCTACTCTGCGCGGAATCCTGATTTTGATAGGCTTGTGTGGGACGCGCTTGCGCCTTTTGGTAATCGGCAAGGGCTTGTTGGGCTTTTAGATTTTGCACAAAAGCCAACAATTCCATATCGTACATACCTTTTCGGAAAGGGTCTGATAGGGTTTGATAGGCTTCATTGATAAGTTTGAACTGTGCCTCTGCGTCAGGGTTTTCTGGATTGCGGTCGGGGTGATAACTTTTTGCCAAACGCTTGAAGGCGGCTTTGATTTCTTCGGCGTTGGCATTAAAATTAAGTCCGAGTAAGGCATAATAGTTTAACATTGTAGATTTTAAGTTTGCTTTTTTATTTTTTTGAAAAAATGAAGTGTTTTTTCGCAGGGGGCGGCTTTGCAGGGCAGTAACGTTAAATTCTAAAAATCAGGTTCGAATGTAGGGACAAGGCATTGCCTTGTCCGAAGTGAGATTGAAATAAAATAGGGTTTTCAGACCCAAAAATGGGTTCAGTCCAAATTTTATTTTGTGTCAAATTTGACAAAACAAGATTTTTTACAGAACTTAACATCACTGCGCCCCTATATGGCGGGTCTTTGATTTGGTATCATTTTTTTTCATTTATGCAAAAAAATGATTTGTATTTTGAACCCTCCCCTATGAGGGGAGGGCAGGGTGGGGGTTCAGGCGGTTTGCGGCAGGCACAAAACCCCATTTTTTGACCTTCTGTCCGTTGCAACAACGCCAAAGTCTATCTCACTTTGCTTTTTTCTTATACTTTTTTTGAGATAGCTAAGTTTGGTCTTTATCCATTTTTTTGCACAAAAATACATTTTTTCATAGAAAAGGCAATCGCGCTTTTTGCGTTTTTGCGGCTGCCCCACAAGTTGTGTAGGCATCGTAATAAAATCAAAATTATGACTACCTATTGAAAAGCGGTGAGGCTACCCTCATTTTACCACAAAAAAAACTTTCTTTTCCTCTTTTTTATTTTCAAAGAACAAAACTTATTTCCTTCTATGGCAAACTCCCCTAAAAAGAACAATAAAAAACTTTATTATGCGCTTGGTGTGATAGTGCTTTTGATAGTTTTGGCGGTGGTCGCGCGTAAAAGCGGGGTCATCAAGACCGAAGAGGGTGTAGAGGTTACTTTCGCAACTGCCAAAAAAGCCGACATCATCGAGCGTGTCAGTGCATCAGGGAAAATCCAGCCCGAAATGGAGATTAAAATTTCACCCGACGTACCCGGAGAGATTATAGAGTTAGCCATTCAGGAAGGCGATTCGGTAAAACAAGGCGATTTTTTACTAAAAATTCGTCCTGATAATTACGTCAATGTAGTAGAGCGAGCGCGAGCCGCCCTCAATAGCCAAAGGGCAAACGTGTCGCAGGCAAATGCCCGTTTGGAGCAAACTAAGGCGCAGTATTTGCGTGCGAAGGCAGAATTTGCCCGCAGCGAGGGACTTTTCAAAGAAAAAGTCATTTCCGAGCAAGAATTTCAAACCGCCAAGACTAATTTTGAAGTAGCGCAAGCCGATATAAGGGCTGCCGAAGAGTCGGTAGAAGCGGCACGCTACACCGTACAGAGTGCAGAAGCTACTGTAAGCGAAGCCCAAACGAACCTTTCTTTTACTTCACTTTTCGCGCCTAAAAGTGGTATTGTTTCGGCTCTTTTGGTAGAAAAGGGCGAGCGCGTAGTTGGAACGGCGCAAATGGCAGGTACTGAACTGCTCCGCATTGCCGAGATGCAAAACATGGAAGTGCGCGTAAAAGTAAATGAAAACAGTGTGGTGCGCATCACTTCGGGCGATACCGCCATCATCGAAATTGATGCCTACCCCGATACAAAGTTTAGGGGCGTTGTTACTTCTATTGGCAATAGTGCCATCAATAATAGCCTCAATGCGGCGGCTTCGGTAGATGGCGTTACCGAATTTGAGGTGCGCGTCAAGGTTTTAGCCGAATCTTACCAACATTTGGTTACGGAAAAAAATCGCTACCCCTTGCGCCCTGGTATGTCGGCAAGTGTGGAAATCATTACCGAGCGCAAAAATAATATCCTAACTGTGCCTATTTCGGCAGTTACGGCGCGTCTGCCGAAGGAAAAAGAGGAGGCTTTGCAAAACAAAAAAGACCCTGCCGCCGAAAAAACACGCACCGACGACTTATTAGAAGTTGTTTTTGTGAAAAATGAGGATAATACCGTTAAGATGGTCGAGGTCAAGACGGGCATCAATGATTTTGACAACATCGAAATCCTTTCAGGCTTAGAAGAAGGGCAGACCATCATTGCAGGACCTTACAACACCGTTTCGAAGCTGCTCAAAGACAAAGACCGCGTCCGCGAAATGGAAAAAGGCGACAATAAGCAAAAGCCTTGGGAAAAATAGGGAGCGCAGGATTGGCGTTTAGTTGTTGCAAAAACTAACAGTTTTCAAA
The DNA here is from genome assembly GCF_000422585.1 of Hugenholtzia roseola DSM 9546. NCBI lineage: Bacteria > Pseudomonadati > Bacteroidota > Cytophagia > Cytophagales > Bernardetiaceae > Hugenholtzia > Hugenholtzia roseola. The sequence continues at coordinate 19,936 of NZ_AUGI01000055.1, read as the reverse complement.
AACTGTTAGTTTTTGATTTTTATTTTTTAGGATTTATTTTGCTAATATAACTGTTTCATTTATTTTAATTATTAAAATGAAATACAAAAACGAAGATAAAACGCTTCTTATTCTCGATTTAGATGAAACACTTATCCATGCAAGTCGAGAAGAGATAGGCATTACTGCTGATTTCTTGCTTGGCGACTATCAAGTCTACAAAAGACCTTATCTGGAAATTTTCTTAGCTACTATACAACCACATTTCGAGGTAGCTGTATGGTCGTCTGCTTCCGACGATTATGTAGAACAAATGGTTGAGCGTGTTTTTCCTGCTAATTTTCCACTCTCTTTTGTCTGGGGCAGAAGTCGCTGTACTACCAAATACAGATTCTATCACGACGCTTATTTTAAAAATAATAAAGAAAACGATTACTATTATCAAATTAAAAATTTAAAAAAAGTAAAAAAACAAGGTTACAATCTTGATAGGGTTTTAATAGTAGATGACACTCCTGAAAAGGTGAAGCAAAATTTTGGCAACGCCATCTACCCTACGCCTTATGTAGGAAATTTTGATGATAACGAATTAAATTTATTACAATTTTATCTTCTATTTCTAAAAGATAAAATTTGTGTTAGAAACATAGAAAAAAGAAATTGGCAGTTATTTACTAAAAACTTCTTGATAAATAATCAATAAAATAGTTTTTTATCTCCTTACTTTTTAGGATTCAAAACCTCCGCCAACATGCACCTAACACTGCCGCCACCTATTCTTTCTATTGTCGGAATGGCAGCCACAATAAAATCGCCTTCCTGCGCCAAAGTTGCTTTTTGTGTTTCCTGCAAAGCCTCAAAAGCAGTTTGAGAAAGCACCCAAAAGTGTTTTCCTTTTTTGTTTTTTAAAAATAGTAAATTTCCTGCAAAGGCTTGCTTTTGGGCAAAGGAAATAGGTAGAACCTGCTTTCCTGTATCGGCAAGGGTTTCTAAAAGTTGCGTCTTTTCTGCTCCTTCGGGAATTGCCTCTAAACAAATGACTGCCACTTTCGGACTCAAAGCCATCAGGACGTTGGTATGATAGACCCTATTTTCCGAATTTGGCTCTACAAAGGCATCAAAAAGAATGGGTTTGTAGTTAAAATCTTTACAGAAATGCAGCAAAGGGGCTTCCTGCGTGCGCTCGGAACGTGCCGCATAGACGACTCGATTTTGGCGGTCGATGAGAAGGCTGCCTGTTCCTTCTAAAAATTGATTTTCATTTTCATAACTTGTATAGTCAAAAATATTTTGATAGAAAAAATTATTTTCCTCTAAAATATCTAACACTACTTGCAAACGCCTTTCCAAACGGCGATTAGGGGCAGCCATCGGAAAGAGCGAAATTTTGCCGCAACGGTGAAAAACAATCCAATTATTGGGAAAGAGCGCGTCAGGGGTTTCGGGCAAGTCGTCGTAGCGAAGCACCTCGATTTGCGCCTCTTTGAGTTGCTGACAAAAAAGGTCGGCTTCGGCTAAGGCTTTTTGAGCAATTTCGGTAGCCGCCTCGTCTGGTTTTTGTTGGTAGTGATTGCTTTCTGCCGTTTGCGCATTGTACCCAAAATGCAGGGGTCTGACCATCAAGACCGTATCGGCTACAAAGTTTTCGTTTTTAGGAAAAAAAGAAGTTTTCATTTTTGTATAATTTTATGTTTTCAAGATTAAAACATCAAACCCAAAACAAGGTACTCAAAAAAATGAACCCAAATGCTTAGGAAGCCTTTTTTATCGTTTCAATAGGTGGGCGCAAAGCTACGCGCCAAGCATTGAGGTTGATGATGAGCAAAGAGAGAAAGGCAATGAGTATCGCCGTAAAAAGATAAAAGAGATAACTTTGTTCGATGTGGTAAGCAAAAGAAGTAAGCCAATTTTCTAAAATGAAAAATGAACTAAGCGTTCCCAAGAGCAAACTAAGCCCAATGACTTTGAAAAAATCGCTATTTAGCCAAATCAATATTTCAATAAAAGTTGCACCTAAGGCATACTGAATGGCAATATTTCGTTTTTGCTGCTCGCTAATATAAGCTGCCAGCCCAAACAAGCCCAATCCTGAAAGGAAAAGGGAAAGGGGCGCAAAAATCTTGGAAACGCTCACCAATCGCTCCTCCTGCTGATAGAGTTTTTCCAGACTGTATGAAAGGGAGGTAAAGCGCAGGGTTTCGGATAGATACCGCCGCCTAATTTTGCTAATATTGAGCAAAGCCTCGCTTTCTTTATTGGGGTCTATCCGAATGAAAAGATATTTCATAGACCGAAAACGTCCATTTTCGGAAAGTAGGTCTAAAACGAAGGGCTGCACCTGACTGTGTAAAGAAGCGAAGTGGAAATTTTCTACCACCCCCACGATACGCTCCTGCCCGCGCAAGCTCGAAAAACTTTTGCCTATCGCCGCCTCTGGCGACTGCCACCCCAGATGTGCCACCATTGCCTCATTGACGATAACGGCTGTGGTATCGTCGTGAGAAACAGGCACTAAAAAACGCCCTAAGCTATCGAGTGCCTTAAAAGAGCGCGTAGTGTAGCGATTCTCTCTATCAAAACTCCGCCCTGCCACAACTTTGATGTTGAAAGTTTCTATAAAATCGGGACGCACCGCCAAGGACGGGAAAAAGATAAAATTAGAATCGCTATCTTGTTGTATATCAGAAAAATAGCTCGCTTTGTAGGCACGTGTTTGATGCGCACTTCCCAAAATTTCCTCTGCCGTTGTGATATACTCGATGCCCTCCTCACTCAAAAGAGCCTCTTTGAAGGCTTCATATTGCAGTGCCAAATTGGTATGGGCGATAGGGATGACGATAATATTTTTGGTTTCAAAACCCAAACTTTTATTTTGTAAAAAAGTAAGTTGTTGATAGGTCGTAAGGGTGCTAAGGGTCAGAAAGAAAGAAATCGTAAGTTGCATCACTACTAAGGCGTTTCTAAAAAAGCGGCTTCGCCTTTGGATAGAAACCGTCTTTTGCAAAAACCAATTCGGACGAAAAGAAGAAAAATAAATAGCAGGGTAGATACTCGATTCCAAGCCCAAGAGCAAGCCCGTTAGCAGGGCAATTTGTATCCAATTCGAGTTTTGCAGGTGGCGTGTTAGGGTTTGGTCGGCGTAGGTGTCGTTGCTTTTCAAAAAGGAATCAGAGGAAAGGAAAAAACCTTGTGTCGTAAAATAGAGTTCTAAAAGGGGTAAGAAAAGTTCTATTAAAATAAGTGCAAAAAAAGTAGCAATCAGAACGACAAAAAAAGTTTCACAAAAAAACTGCCCCATCAGGGTTGAGCGGCTTGCACCTAAGGCTTTTTGAATGGCGACATAGGGGGCGCGTTTGTAGGCTTTTGCCGTTGTGAGGTTCATAAAATTGATGCCTGCTAAGGCAAGCACCAAAAAGGCAATGCCAATAAAAATATAGACATAGCGAATGTCGCCATTGCCTACCATTTCGTAGTCGCGGTGTGAATGTAGGTGAATTTCCTCGATGGGCTGCCATTCTAATTCTACAAAGTTTTTTAAAATTTCGGGAAAGTGAGTCTTAATAAAATGCGACAAGTTGCCTTTGGGCAGCAAGGCTAAATCTTGTGGGCTATAGCCTTCGTGAAATTCTATATATGTCCAACAAGGATTCCAAATCCATTGATTGAGGTGGTTGTAGATAGGATATTGATACAAAGAGGAAAAGGAGGCAATCAAGTCGAGTTCTAAATGAGAAAGTGGCTGCTCGTCGGCTAAAACGCCTGTAATGGTAAGGGGGATGTCGCCTTGAAAGGAAATGGTTTTGCCTATGCAGTCGGGTGTCTCGAAATATTTGAGTGCCGTTTGATATGAAATCACAACCGAATTAGGCTTTGACAATAAATTACGGCGCAGATTGGGGTCTTGGGGTGCAAAGAGTGGCAGCTCGAAGAAGTCGAAAAAATTGCTATCGGCAAAGAAAAAGTGCCGTTCGTTGTAGCTCTGATTTTCTACAAAGAGGGTTGTGAAAGGGATTTGGTAATCGAAAAGGCGTACCGTTTGGCGTATTTGAGTAGGATAGGTCTGTGCCAATTTCTCCCCCAAAGGATAAGGCACTGTGGCGGCTCGCTCGCCGATTCCGTTGCGCTCGATGTTTTCTACAATGCGATAGATTTTTTTCTTGTGAAACGTATCGTATTGAAATTCGCGCCTCACAAGCACAAAAAGCACCGTAAAAAAGGCAATTCCTACCGAAAGTCCCAAGATATTGATAAAGGTATAAAACTTTTCGCGCCAAAGCCTTCGCCAAGAGATTTTGAAATAGTTTGCTTGCATGCCTAAGGCTGATTGTGGTTCAAATAGAAAGCAGACGTTAAAAGGCAGCGTCCCAATTTTGTAGGGCGGCTTCCATGATAGGGTCGTGAGGGTGCAAAATTTGTAGTTTGCCGCTATATTGCCAAAGCAGATAGGCAATTTCAGCGCGTATTTCTAAGTGCATCTTGGGCAAAAGCACTTCTATTTCTTGGGGCGTAGCCGCTATTTTGTAGTCGCTTAGGTAGCGCAAGAGGTGCGGTTTAAAGTCGGCAGGGAGGCGGTAGTTCTCTTTGAAAGCCTCGAAACCTTTTTCCGACCATTGCTGCCGTTCTGCTATCCAATAGCGCACCGCTAAATCGCGCAAGATGCCCTTTTCGTGTATTTTTTGTAGGAGTGGCGAAAACCAAGTGCTATCGGCAGGCACAAAAATATCGGGCGTGATGCCGCCGCCGCCATAAACGGTTCGCCCTTTTTTGGTTTTGAAAATCTGATTTTTATCAAATTTATTGCTATCCAAATGATAGAGTTCGCCATTTTCATAACGCCCCAAATACTCTGCCTCATAGTCGCTACTATCGCTATAAGGCTTCTGAATACTCCTGCCGCTGGGGGTGTAGTAGCGCGAAATGGTCAGGCGCACTTCCGAGCCATCGTGCAGTTCCATCGGCTTCTGTACCAAACCCTTTCCAAAAGAACGCCGCCCTACCAAAAGGGCGCGGTCGTGGTCTTGTAGCGCACCCGCCACAATTTCAGAGGCGGAGGCACTGCCTTCATCTATCAAAACGATAAGTTTTCCGCTCTCAAAAAGCCCTTCTTCTTGGGCATATTCGCGGTTATTAAAACGCTTATTTTTGCCTTCGGTATAAACAATTAGCTCCTCGCCTGCCAATACTTCATCTACCATCTTGACGGCGCGGTCTAAATAGCCGCCCTTATTGTCGCGCAGGTCTAAAATGAGGCGGTCGATTTTATTTTCCACTACAAAAGTGCTTAGTTGCGCCCTAAATTCTTTGTAGGTATCCTCTCCAAAGCGGCTCACTTTCATATAACCTGTCTTGGCATCAAGCAGATAGGCTACTTCTACGGTTTTGGTAGGGATTCTATCGCGCACAACGGGCAGGGTCAGTATTTTTCTGGTCGGATAGAAACGTTCTATTTTCAAAACTACCTTCGTCCCCTTTTTTCCGCGCAAACGGTCGAAGACTTCATGGCTTTCTAATTGTTTGGCAGTAATGTTTTCGCCATCAATCGCGACAAGCCTATCGCCTGCCTGCAAGCCTGCTTTTTCGGCAGGGCTATTGGGTAGGGTCGCCATGATGCGAAGTGTATCTTCTACCACTCTAAACTCTATGCCAATGCCGTCAAAGCCATTTTGAAGTTGTGCCTGATAAAATTCGAGGTCTTTGAGTGGCACATAGGAAGAGTGGGGGTCTAATTTTTTTAGAATTGCCACGATTGCCTCGTCGGTAAGATTTTCTACGGCTATGGTATCGACATAGTAGTTTTCTATGAATTGCAGCAGTTCCTTTAATTTTTTGCCGCCCCCTTCGGCACTCAAACTCTTGCGCTCGGAAGTGGGATTTTGAAACAGTTTAGCACCCAAAAAAAGCCCTATGGCTAAGGCAGAAAACACAATCAGGGGTAGGCGAATAGAAGCGGTGCGATTTGGCATATTTGAAGGTAGGCACAAGTAAGCATCAAGAATAAAGAAAACAAGGCGACCATTTTTCGCTTTGCCGCTCTTTTTGGGTATCCTAAAAAAACGGCAACTTTCACAAAGTTACAAAATTTCATACTTTCTAAGTAGCCTTATCCGAAGAAGCGGGTAATTTATAGCGAAAAAAAGCTATTTTCGCAAGCCTTTGAAAGTTTGAAGACTTTTTTCCTACCTATTGAAAAGGAAAGAAAACACCAGCAATTTCAAGTGCTTAAAAAAACGCTTGCCAAAACTCTACCCTGCCTCAAAGGGTAGTTCAGTGATGTTAAATTCTAAAAATCAAATGCAAATGTAGGGACAAGGCATTGCCTTGTCCGAAGTGAGTCCGCAGTGAGAGGGAAATAAAAAAGGAATGAACCCCACCCTACCCTCCCCCACAGGGAGGGTTTCAAAACCAAACTTTATTTCGCTTCAAATTTGATAACACAACTTTTACACATCAAACCACAAACCAAGATAGCAAAGATGTCATACCACCGTTCTTATGCGCAGTTTTCGCGCCTCCTTACTTTGTGCTTCCTTTTCGGGGCAGGCACAAGCCTTTCTCTTACCGCACAGCAGCGCAAAATTGTCTATCCGACTACCCAAAAAACAGACCACAAGGATAGTTATTTTGGCAAAACCATTGCAGACCCCTATCAGTGGCTCGAAAATTCTGACGCGCAGCAGGTTGCCGATTGGGTAGAAGCGCAAAATGCCGTAACGCAGGATTATTTGAAGGAACTGCCTTCACGCCAAAATTTCAAGGCGCGTTTGGAAAAATTATGGAACTACCCTAAAATTGGCGCACCCTTCAAAGCAGGTAGCTACTACTATTTCTACAAAAATGACGGCTTACAAAATCAAAGCGTTTTATACCGCTATCAGGACGACAAAGAAAAGGCAGAAGTCTTTTTAGACCCGAACACTTTTAGCCAAGATGGAACAGTATCCTTAGGCAATCTTTCTTTTTCCGAAGATGGCAAATATTGTGCTTACAGTCTTTCCAAAGGCGGTTCGGATTGGAATACCATTTATTTGATGGACGCAGAGAGCAAAAAGAAATTAGCCGACAAAATAGAGTGGGTAAAGTTTTCGGGCATCTCTTGGCATCAAGATGGCTTTTTTTATAGTGCCTATGATGCGCCCAAAGAAGGAAAAGCCTTAGAGCAAAAAAACGAGTTTCACAAGGTCTATTTTCACCGTTTGGGTGAGGCACAGAGCGAAGATGTCGTCGTTTTTGAAAACAAAGAAAAACCCTTGCGCAATTTTTACGGCTACGTAACCGAAGAAGGCAACTATTTAGTCGTGTCTGCTTCCGAAGGCACTTCGGGAAATGAAATATACGTCAAATCTTTAAAAGAGGAGAACGCCAACTTTCAGACCCTTGTTTCAGGTTTCGAAACCGAACCTGCCATTATTGCCGAACACGAGTCGGGCAAACTCTATTTGATGACAAACAAAGACGCGCCCAACTATAAAATCGTATTGATAGACCCTGCTAATCCTACCCAATGGGAAACGGTAGTGGCGGAAACCAAAAACGTACTCACTTCGGCTTCTATTCTCAAAGACCGCATCTTGGCTACTTATTTGGAAGATGCCAATTCAAAGGGGATTATCTATGACCTCAAAGGCAAAAAAATTGGCGACCTCGCGCTGCCTGCTTTGGGAACACTGCGCGGCTGGGGGGCAAAAAAGACGAAAAGGAAATCTTTTATAGCTTTACTTCTTTTACCTATCCCAACACTACTTACCGTTATGAAGTAGAAAAAAATACTTCTACTTTGTATGAACAACCCAAGATAGACTTTAATTTTTCGGACTATGAAACGCATCAAGTCTTCTATACCAGCAAAGACGGCACAAAAGTCCCTATGTTTATCGTTCATAAAAAGGGTTTGAAGAAAAACGGTCAAAATCCTACCTACCTCTATGCTTATGGGGGCTTCAATATTAGCCTTACGCCTTCTTTCAACCCTACAATTTTGCCCTTTTTGGAAGCAGGGGGCATTTATGCAATGCCGAACTTGCGCGGCGGCGGCGAATATGGTGAGGAATGGCACAAAGGCGGCATGGTCTTGAAAAAGCAAAATGTATTTGATGATTTTATCGCCGCTGCCGAATACCTCATCAAAGAAAAATATACGTCGCCTCAAAAATTAGCCATTTCGGGACGCTCTAATGGGGGCTTGCTTATCGGAGCGTGCATGACACAACGCCCTGGCTTGTACGCCGTAGCCCTTCCCGGGGTTGGCGTTTTGGATATGCTCAAATTTCACAAATTTACTATCGGCTGGGCATGGGTAGTGGAATATGGGTCGAGCGAGCGCAGCGAGGCAGAGTTTCAAAACTTGCTCAATTATTCGCCTTTGCACAACCTCAAAGAGGGCGTATCCTACCCTGCTACTTTGGTTACGACTGCCGACCATGACGACCGCGTTGTGCCTGCTCATTCCTACAAATTTATCGCCACTTTGCAGGAAAAACACAAGGGCGAAAATCCCGTCTTGATTCGCATAGACCAAAAGGCAGGACATGGCGCAGGCAAGCCTACGGCAAAAGTAATTGAGGAATGGGCTGATATTTGGGCTTTTGTCTGGGAAAATTTGCACAAAAGCAAAAAATAAAATAGAGAAGACCGAAAACAACGTAGGACAAGGCATTGCCTTGTCCTCTTTGCAAAATTGAAAAAGGTTGTTGTTTCATGCGTGCATAGTTTAGACAACTTGGACAACGCGGTGCGTTGTCATTATCTTTATCCGCAGTGAGATTAAAATAAAAAAGGGCTTTCAGACCTAAAAATGGGGTTCAATCCAAATTTTATTTTGTCTTCAATTTGACAATACTTTGACAATGCCTTGACAATGCTTTGATAATATGTAGGCTTGAAGGGCAGGCGCATGAAAAAAGAGTTGCCTTCTTTTCAGAAAGACAACCCTTTTTTACAAAACGAGAAAAATTCTTGCCTATATCAAATGCAATATATTCAGAATTGCCTTGGTTTCGTAGTGGAAAAAATCGCGGGCTTTTCTGTATGAAGCCTTCGGATTTGGTTCGGATTAGTAATCACGACGACGTGATGTAGAACGGTATCCGCCGTCGCGTCCGCCTTCCTCGCGTGGGATAGCTTTTTTGACTTGGATTTCACGACCTTTCATTTCGAAGCCATTGAGCTGCTCCACAGCAGCAGATGCGTCTTCTTCGTTTTGCATCTCTACAAAACCGAATCCGCGCGAACGACGGGTCTCACGGTCAAGAATGATTTTTACAGATACCACGTCGCCGTATTCGGCAAATAGAGACTCTACCTCTTGCTCAGAAGCACTGTAAGGTAGATTAGATACATAGAGATTCATTTGAGTAAGTTAAATTAACGTGTAAGACAGGCTTTGATGCCTGCAACAAAGATACGGCTTATTTTTGGATAATCCTACTTTTGGTCTTTTTTTTTCAAACATTTTTCAGAGAAAATAATTTTATCGGCAAAAGGCTGAAAAAAGCCGTCTTTCGCTTGTAGGTTCGAAAAAAAGCTGCTATATTTGCAGTCTTATTTTAAAAACGGATAACCCACCAAGCAAAATGGCACGAGTTTGTGAAATTACAGGCAAAAGACCTCGCGTTGGTAATAACGTTTCCCATGCAAACAACAAGACCAAACGCCGTTTTTTCCCTAACTTGCAAAAGAAGCGTTTTTATATCGCTGAAGAAGACCGCTACATCACCCTTCGCGTTTCTACCTCTGCGCTTCGCACCATCAACAAAAAAGGCATCTTAGCTGTCTTGAAAGACGCGAAAGAGCGCGGCACGCTCCTCAAAGACGTGTTGGCATAGCCTTCATTATAGAGTCGTTCTGCCTTTGCCAAAGACTTGTGTAGCGCGGCAGCACAAAGCCGTTGCAAGTCCCCTTCTCGATTGGCAATGCAGGCGAATCTTCTTACCCTTTCAAAAGAAGAACCCTTTTATTCATCTTCTACAATCATGGCAAAAAAAGGAAACCGTATTCAGGTCATCTTAGAATGTACTGAACATAAAACAAGCGGTGTCGCTGGTACTTCGCGTTATATCACAACCAAGAACCGCAAAAACACAACCGAGCGTTTAGAGCTTCGCAAGTATAACCCTATCTTGAAGCGTTATACCACACATCGCGAGATTAAGTAAAGCCTGCGGCTCTTTGTAGCCCATACCTTACGCGCTCCCCTGCTCCTATGCGCACCCTGCTATCATAGGCGCACCCTTCGAGTAGGCTCATGGCGGCTCGACTTTTATTATCCGAAATCTCCAAAATCTGATACGACTATGGCAAAGAAAGTAGTTGCGAAACTTCGTCAGGAAGGTGCTCAAAAATACGCCAAAGTGATTCGCACCATTCGCTCACCCAAAACGGGTGCTTACACTTTCAGAGAGGAAATTGTGGCAGAACAATTAGTGGCAGACGTATTGAAGCGTCAAGACTAAGCCCAAGCCTGTGCGGAGTGCAAATGCGCACGCCAAGCAGCTTTTTGTTTGTGTCCTTTTTTTTTGTAAGCACAACTGTTTTGATGATACAACTTGTTTTATACACAAGCTCCCACAAGTGCTTCTTCTGATTGCCTTGTGGGTTTTTTCTTTCTATAAAGTTATGACCCCAACGTCTTCTCTTCCCTTAGAAGTGTGTCTGACTCCAGACCTATTGCGCCTATATGATTTGAAAGGAAAAATCGTAGTAGTGGCAGATATTTTTCGGGCCACCTCCTGCATGGTCGCAGGTTTGGGCAGTGGCGTAAGCGAGGTAATTCCCGTCGCAACCGTTTTAGAGGCGTTTAAATGGCGTGAAAAAGGCTATGTGGCGGCAGGTGAGCGCAATGGTATCCAAGTAGAGGGGTTTGACATCGGAAATTCCCCACTCGAACACATGACACAGCGCGGCAGAAAAATTGTCATGACCACTACCAACGGCACGCAGGCTATTCAATACTCACGTCACCATGCCCAGCAGGTCGTTATCGGGGCTTTCCTCAATTTGGCGGCACTCACAGGCTATTTAAAACAGCAAAAGATGCCAATTTTGGTGCTTTGTGCAGGTTGGAAGGGACGCTTCAATATGGAAGACGCGCTCTTTGCTGGTGCAGTGGTCGAAGCCCTAACGAAGGAGCAAAATTCGCTTTTTCATTCCGACGGCGATGATGCCTTAGCTTGTCTTTCGCTTTATGGGCAGGCAAAGCACGATTTATTAGAGGCATTAAGACCCGCTTCACACTATCAAAGACTGGTTCGCACTAATGAGAACGCCGAAGAGGACATGCGTTTTTGTTTGGAAACAGACCGCTTCGATGTCGTGCCTGTATTAAAGGGCGACGCGCTTGTTTTAGCCTAAATTATGTTTAGTCTAATTTATTTTTGTCTATTCCTGCCGAAAGAAAATAATTGCCCTTCTCTTTCTTAGAAGTTTGTTTTGAACTTGCTCTGAAAATGTTACGAAAACGCCCTGAAAATATTATGAAAATTTCTGCTGCCGAGCGCGAGGTGTTTTTTCATTTCTTAGATAAATTCCAACCTTTGGAGGAAGAAGCGGCGCAGGCTTTTTGTGCGGCAGGCGAAAGGGTCGTTTTTGCTAAAAAAACGCTGCTCACAAGGGCGGCAGAATCGGAAAAATATCTCTATTTTGTCTTGAATGGGGTGCAGCGCATTTACAACCTAAAAGAAAATGGGCAGGAAAATGTCCTCATTTTTACCTATGCCCCCTCTTTTTCGGGAATCGTAGATGCGCTGATGCTAAAAAAAGAGGCGCGTTTTTATTTAGAAACCCTTACCGAATCTCATTTTTTGCGCTTCCCTATCGAAAGCATAGAAAAATTGCAGCAAGACTACCCCACCATTCAAGCCCTGATACAAAAGGCGACACTTATGGCTCTTTCGGGCGTACTCACACGCCTTGCCGAACAACTGCAATGCAATGCAGAGGAAAGGTTTCGATTGCTTTTGCAGAGAAGTCCTCACTTGTTACAATTAGTGCCACATAAATACTTAGCAAGTTATTTGGGAATAGATGCGACTAATTTTAGCAAAATTTTTAATAAGTTTATGATTTAGAAAGAGAAGATAGCAATTTTTTTTCGCCGTTGTTACAACGGTCAGAAGGTCAAAAAACGGGGTTTTGTGCTTGGTGCAAACCTGCTGAACCCCCACCCTGCCCTCCCCCCATAGGGGAGGGTTCGAAAACCAAATCATTTTTTTTGCATAAATGCAAAAAAAAATATTCCGAATCAAAGCCCCGCCCTATGGGGGCGGGGTTTGGGGCAGTGATGTTAAATTCTAAAAATCAAATGCAAATGTAGGGACAAGGCACTGCCTTGTCCGCAGCAAGATTGAAATAAAAAAGGATTTTCAGACCTAAAAAAAGGCTTCTGCCCAAATTTTATTTCGTTTCTAATTTGACAAAACAAGGCTTTTTAAAGAACTTAACATTACTGCCCCCATAGGGGAGGGTTCGAAAACCAAATCATTTTTTTTGCATAAATGCAAAAAAAAATATTCCGAATCAAAGCCTCGCCCTATGGGGGCGGGGTTTGGGGTGGGGTGTATTTAAGGCTTTTATCGTTGTAACAACGTCATTTCTTTCAAATCTATTTTTTCAAATCTTGCTTTTTTCCTGCTTAAAATTTGAGTAGCAAAGATTAGCGACGAAATCTTGGCAAATGCCAACTTTTTAGCCGCCCTTACGCGCTAATTTTGGGGTATCATTTTTTCTCACCTCAAATTTTATCTCACATGTCTGCTACTCACAAAACGGTAAATTATCTCTCTTTGGCGTTTATTGCCTTATCTGCTTTGAGTTTTCTTTATGTAAGCCTATTGGCTTTTTTCAATCCGCAGGCGGTCATGGATTTGGTCAGCGTAAGCCTGCCTAATCCTGACGCATTTAGCTCTATTCGCGGCATTTATGGGGGCGTGGGGCTTGCCATTGTGATACATCTTATCTTTTTGGCACGCACAGAAAAAAGGAAAGCCCTTGTTTTTCTGATGCTCATTTGGGGGCTGTATGCTTTTTCGCGCCTGCTGACGCAGTGGGTAGAAGGCGCGTTGGGCGATTTTGGCAAACAGTGGCTTTTGATAGAAATCGTTTTTTTTGTCATAGCGGCGGTTTTGCTGGCATTGCAGCAAGCCAAAAAGTAGGTTTTTGTATAGAAACAAAGTCTGTACTACAAACGTAGTACGGACTTTTCAAATTTAGAGCGAAATAAAATTTGGTTTGAACCTTCTAACATTTGGGGTAGGATACATTTTTTAGACTTTTATTGTTGCAACAATACTTTTTTTAGGTAAGTTTGCAGCCTTTAAATAATCTTACTTTCTAAAATTTTATTGTCATGGCAGAGGAAAAATCTTTTTTGGACAGTGGAACAATAGGAAAAAAACACTTTTCTATTGACAGACAACAGACAACGAGCGTTTCGATTTTTATTCTACTTTCATTTGCTACATTTGGCTTATACGATTTTTGGTGGATGTATAAGGCTTGGCGTTTTCTCAAACAAAAAGACAACCTAAATATTTATCCTGTACTAAGAACCATCTTCGCTTTCTTTTATTTCCACTCCCTACTCAAAAGAATTTTAGCCTTTGCGCAGGAGCAGGGCTACCAAAAGCATTATCCCGCCGACTCATTTGCGGCGGGCTTTATCGTTCTTTATTTTTTGGCTAATGTATCTTTCCCCTACAATATGGTTTCTTTTTTAAGCACTTTTTTGCTTGTTCCGCCACTGAAAGCCTTTAATTTTGCTTTGTTACAATCGTCTGACGAATTTGAGGTAGTGGATAGAAAATCTCTCAATGGCGGACAAATTTTCCTACTTGTGGTATCGCTTCTAATTTGGGTTCTTTTCTTAGGTCTGATAGTTTATGAAGAGTTTATGCTACAATCTTGATAAGTAGATTTTAAACCAAACTAAAATTTTTTTGTGGTGTTATCCAAAAAAAAGAACCTACCAAAGAGTCAAACTGCTTGGTAGGTTCTTTTTGAGCGGATTTTATCCAGTTTTTAGACCAAAAATCAGATAAAAACTTAGGCAAAAAATCAGACAAAAACTTAGATAATAAGCATGGCATCACCATAGCTTAGGAATCGATATTTTTCTTCTACTGCCTTTTGATAGGCTTCCATGACGCAGTCGTATCCCCCGAAGGCGCAAGCCATCATCATCAAAGTAGATTGGGGCTGATGGAAGTTGGTTATCAAAGCGTTACAGATTTTGAACTCGTAAGGGGGAAAGATAAATTTATCTGTCCAGCCATTGACGGGTTTGAGGCGGTTCATAGCAGAAACGGAGGATTCCAAGCCACGCATCACCGTTGTACCGATAGCGCAGACGCGCTTTTTTTGGTCTAAGGCGGCATTGACACGTTCGGCGGTGGTCTGTGGAATGTTGTAGTTTTCCGAATCGGTTTTGTGTTTGGTCAAATCTTCTACATCTACCGAGCGAAAAGTTCCCAAGCCCACGTGCAGGGTTAGCTCTGCCATGTCGATGCCTTTGAGTGCCAAACGCTTGACAATTTGGGGGGTGAAGTGCAAACCTGCCGTAGGTGCCGCCACTGCGCCCTTGTGTTTGGCAAAGATGGTCTGATAGCGTTCCTTGTCGTCGTCTTCGGCTTCTCTGCCCAAATCGCGCGGCAGAGGAGTCTGCCCCAGCGTGTCTAAGGTCTTGTAAAAGTCTTCATCTGTGCCGTCGAAAAGGAAACGAATCGTTCTGCCACGCGAAGTGGTATTGTCTATGACCTCTGCCACTAATTCCCCGTCGCCGAAGAAAAGTTTATTTCCAACTCGAATCTTACGTGCAGGCTCTACCAAAACGTCCCAAAGATGCGAAGGCGAATTGAGTTCGCGCAGCAAAAAGACCTCGATGCGGGCATTTGTTTTCTCTTTTGTCCCATACAAACGCGCAGGGAAGACCAGCGTATCATTGGCAACCATGACATCGCCCTCATCAAAATAATCGAGAATGTCCTTGAACTGCTTATGCTCGATTTGTCCTGTTTCCCTATGTAAGACCAACATGCGCGAATCGTCGCGATTAGGAAGCGGATACTTGGCAATAAGTTCGTCGGGTAAATTGAACTTAAAGCTCGATAACTTGTGCCGCTTAGTAGATTTATAGTTGGGGATATGATTAAAGTCTTTCAAGGATTTGGAAAAAGAAAAGGGTGAGCGATTGGAAAAATAAAAAAGCGCGGTAAGACCATCTCGACAGAGGCGATTGGGGCAGTGTATCGCTTTTGCCCACTATGCAGGCAAACTTTTTGAGCCTGCAAAGATAGGTAAAAAAAGAGTCTTTGTCAAGCTCATTTTCAGCCAAAATCTAACATCATACCTATAAGCTGCCTGATTTTCAGATTCCTGCTTCGGGGCGCAACCTTTTGGCAAACTATCCGTTTAGAAAAAAGCCGTATAAGCACTTTTCTTATTTTCAGACCGTTTTTTATTGAGTGTCTTTCTACTATCCTTATTTATTTTTGCGCATGAAAAAATCTACAAGCAATCGTATCTTGGCGGGCATTTGTGGCGGAGTAGCTGATTTTTTTGGTTGGGAAGCCAACATTGTTCGCATACTTTTCGTACTCACCTCTTTTTTCACTATCGGTCTGCCCTCTATCCTTATCTATATCGGTCTGGCGTTTCTGATGCCTGCGGAAGATTAGCACCACAAAATTAGACTAAGACATAAAAAAAACTAACAGCTTTTGAAAACTGTTAGTTTTTTCTGTTTTGAGATTATACTAAATCCTTCGCCTTTTCCAAAACTTCCCCCCGCCGTTGCTTGTGTCGCACAAGCAACCTACAAGTCGTCTGTGGGGACACAGACAACGGCAAGGAAGGACACAGACAACGGCGAGGGACATAAAAAAAACTAACAGCTTTTGAAAACTGTTAGTTTTTTCTGTTTTGAGATTAGACCAAATCCTTCGCCTTTTCCAAAACTTCTTTCAGTCCTGCGGCATTTTTTCCTGCGGCAGTGGCGAAAAACTTTTGTCCGCCGCCGCCCCCTTGTATGTGTTTTGCCAAATCTTTGATGATTTTGGAAGCATCTAAGCCTTTATCTTCTACCAGTTTGTCGGAAATGGCAATGGCAATATGCGGACGCGCCTCAATTTCAGCGGTCAAGACCATAAAAAGGCGGTCTATTTGCTGCCTAATGCCAAAAGCAAGGGTTTTGAGAGCCTCCGCATGGGGAACTTCTACCTTTTCGGCAATTAGATTGATGTCGCCTTGATGCAATTTTACCTTCGTGAGAAGTGCTTCCCTAACCTGCGCAATTTCTTTTGCCTGCAAACGCTCAATTTCTTTTTCCAAACGCTTTTTGTCTTCTATCAAATCCTGAACCGTTTTGGTTAAGTCTTTCGGATTTTTAAGCGTTTCTTTAAGCGTATTGAGCAAAAGATTTTGTTCCTGTACAAATTGCTCGGCTTTTTCGGCTGTAATTGCCTCTATACGGCGCACGCCTGCCGCTACCGATTCTTCTCTTACGATTTTGAAAAAGCCAATCTGCCCTGTAGCGGCTACGTGTGTGCCACCGCAAAGCTCTACGGAATAGTCCTTATCGAAGACAATGACGCGCACAAATTCGCCATACTTTTCACCAAAAAGAGCCATCGCGCCCATTTTTTTGGCATCTTCGAGCGGCACGTTGCGCATCTCTTGTAAGAGTATATTTTTTCTAATACGCTGATTGACAAGGCTTTCTACCTTCAAAATTTCTTCTTCGCTCATTTTAGCAAAATGCGAAAAGTCGAAACGCAATAGATTTTCATTCACCAAAGAGCCTTTTTGCTGCACATGCTCGCCCAAGACTTCGCGCAAAGCGGCATGTAAAAGGTGGGTAGCCGAATGGTTGTTGGCTGTGTGGTGGCGTTTTTGGGCATTGACCGTAGCGCGGAAGGTAGCCGAAGGGTTTTTAGGCAGTTTTGTACTTAGGTGAATGATTAAATCATTTTCCTTTTGGGTATCGAAAATTTCAATAGTATCGCTGGCATCTTCTACACTCACAAGCAGACCTGTATCGCCCACTTGCCCGCCTGATTCGGCATAGAAGGGGGTTTGGTCTAAAACGATTTGGTAGAAAGTTTTGTTTTTTTCTTTGATTTGGCGATACTTCAAAATTTTAGCCTGACTTTCTAATCTTTCATAACCCAAAAATTCTACCTGCACGCCCTCACTGACTTGCAATTCCTGCCAATCGGACTTATCCGAAGAAGCGGCTGCACGTGAGCGTTCTTTTTGGGTTTGCATGGCTTTTTCGAAGCCTTTTTCATCGATGTCAAAGCCATTTTCACGCGCAATAAGGGCGGTAAGGTCGGCAGGGAAACCGAAAGTATCGTAGAGTTCGAACACTAATTCGCCCTCGATTTTTTTGGCAGTAGCGTTCTGATTTTGCTCGAAAATCTGACCCAAACGGCGCAAACCATTTTCTAAGGTACGCAAAAAGGCTTCTTCCTCGCTCTGAATGACCTTTTCTACAAAAGCCTGTTGCGATTTTAGTTCGGGAAAAACGTCGGCAAATTGCATAGCAAGAAGCCCTACTAATTCATACATAAAAGGCTCGCGAAAGCCTAAAAAAGTATAACCATATCGCACTGCTCGGCGCAAAATGCGGCGAATGACATAGCCTGCCTTGTTGTTAGAAGGCATTTCTCCGTCGGCAATGGCAAAGGCGACAGCGCGAATGTGGTCGGCAATGACGCGCAAGGCGATGTCGGCTTTTGTATCTTGACCGTAAGAAAGGTTCGCTTTTTTGCCCAAATGCTGGATTGTAGGCTGAAAAATGTCGGTATCGTAGTTTGATTTTTTGCCCTGCAAGGCTGCCGTTAGCCGCTCGAAGCCCATGCCTGTATCTACGTGCTGCTTGGGCAATTTCACCAATGAGCCGTCTGCCATTCTATTGAATTGCATAAAGACCAAGTTCCAAATTTCGATAACCTGTGGGTGGTCTTGATTGACTAAGGTAGCTCCTTCAACGGCTTTTCGCTCGGCTTCGGAACGCAAATCCACGTGAATTTCAGTACAAGGACCGCAAGGACCGGTATCGCCCATTTCCCAAAAATTATCTTTTTTCGAAGCCTGCAAAATGCGCTCTTTGGGTAGAAATTGCGCCCAAAGTGTGGCGGCTTCGGTGTCTTGGGGCAGGTTGTCGGCGGCATCTCCTCCAAAAACAGTGGCGTAGAGTCGGTCGGTGGGCAGTTTGTAGCGTTGGGTAAGCAGTTCCCAAGCCCATTCGATGGCTTCTTTTTTAAAATAATCACCAAAAGACCAGTTTCCGAGCATCTCGAACATGGTGTGGTGATAGGTGTCGTGTCCTACCTCTTCCAAATCGTTGTGTTTGCCCGAAACGCGCAAGCATTTTTGCGTATTGGCAATGCGCGGTACTGTAATGGGCTTATTTCCCAAAAAGAGGTCTTTAAAGGGGTTCATGCCCGCATTGGTGAACATCAGCGTAGGGTCGTCTTTGACAACAAGGGGCGCAGAAGGCACGATTTGGTGGGCTTTTTCTTTGAAAAAGTCTAAAAAGGTTTGTCGGATTTCTTGCGAGGTCATCATATTCGGTAGAACAACAACTTTGTGGAATTTTAAAAAGCAAAGTTAGTAAAAAATAAGAAATGCACCTAAAAATCGAGCGTCAAGCCTACATTTGCCGTCAGGCGATTGAAACGCGAGCTACTGGGGGCAGCCAAATTGCGCAGGGCTAAGTTTTGATAATCCGTCATTTGTTGGCTTTCAAAGCGGCTGCTTGTGTTGCGTGCTACCCAAAAATTAGACTCCCTACCGCTGTAATAGTCAATCTTTGCCGTATGATACAAGCCGCCGCCTATGCTAAAATTGACTACTTTCCAAACGCGACGGGTTAGCCCTAAGCCGAAATAGGCTTGTAAGCCTGAATCGAGATGCACGCCCGATACCTCCCCTACAAGTTGGGGGCTATCTTGCAGGAATGGATTTTGTGCCTTATCCGTAACGGCAACATTGGTAGCCAAAAAAGCATAGCCCAATTTAAAATCGAAGTAGGGGCAGAGTTTCTGCCTTTGGCGATAATCAAACTGTGCCGAAGTGATGCGCATTTGCGCCATCAGGCTTATCAGACTATTGACAACGTGCAAGTCTAAATCGGCAGGAAAAGCACCAATAACGCTACCATTGGGCGCAATCACGCTCATATTGCCACTAAAATTTTCTCTATTTTGGGAAAGGGTGTAGTATCCCACTTGCAAACCTATCCAAATAGGGTCGTTGGGGTCTTTCTTACCTATCCATTTTAAAAGGTTAAGCTCTACGCCTTCTATCCTGCCCTGCTGTTGGCGGTTGAATTTGCCCAAGGGCTGACTGCGATTGTAGTAAAATGAAAATTGATGCCTTCTTTTGACTTCGCTCACCTGTGCCATCGAAGTAAAGACAAGTCCTTCGAAAAGTAGGGCTGTCGATATTATGAATTTTAAAGATGACATAAAAAATAAAAACGTTTGTGAATAAATTTTGTGTTTTTTTAATAAAAATATAATGACAAGACATTGCCTTGTCCGAAGTGAGAGGCGTTGTTACAACAATAAAAGCCTTAAATGCACCCCACCCCAAACCCCAGTGATGTTAAATTCTAAAAATCAAATGCAAATGTAGGGACAAGGCATTGCCTTTTCCTATGCCCCAAACCCTAAGGGTCTTCAAGACCCTTAGGGTTTAAGTCCAAATTTTATTTCGTTTCTAATTTGACAAAACAAGGTTTTTACAGAACTTAACATTACTGCCCCAAACCCCGCCCCCATAGGGCAGTAATGTTAAGTTCTATTCATAGTTAGGATATTTTGAAAATGAGAACAGAATAAAATTTGGCTGTGTGTGATTGATTGTTTGTTTGTAATACTTTGTCATCAGGTTAATGACAATGGTATTCAAAATCGCTCTATTGACAGCGTGATTAGGTTGTTTGACTCTGTTTTTATCTTGT
>NZ_AUGI01000054.1 GCF_000422585.1 Hugenholtzia roseola DSM 9546 | reverse complement strand
AAAATACACACGTGTAGGGACAAGGCATTGCCTTGTCCGCCGTCAGTAGGATTGAAAAACGTTGCGGGTTTGTTCGCACATAGTTCGGACAACGCGGTGCGTTGTCCCTACAAAAATAATTATTATATCATTTGAAAAAACAAAATGAATAGTTTTAGAAAACGTAAATCTCCTCGTGCTGATTGGTGGGATTATAGTTCTGCTGGTGCTTATTTTATTACGATATGCACATTGCAGTTTGAAACATTCTTTGGAGAAATAATCGATAAACAAATGATACTTTCAAAAACAGGTATTATAGCAGACCTTCTTTGGCATCAAATTCCCTATCATGCAAAGAACGTGGATTTAGGTTCTTTTGTAGTGATGCCCAACCACATTCACGGTATTTTGGTTTTAAATCCTTCTACTGACCAAACTGAAACAAATGACAATCTGGCACAGGGTCGTTTCCAAAATCAGGGTAAAAATACGGTATCTTCCATTATTGGCTCATATAAATCAGCAGTAACGCGCCATGTCAATCGCTTGGGTGCGTGTGATGGTTTTCAATGGCAACCAAGATTTTACGACAACATTATCAGAGATGAAAAAAGTTATGACTATATTTCAAAATATATTGAAACAAACGTAGAAAATTGGCATACCGATATGTTTTTTCCAAAGAAGGGTTAAATTTTGTAGGGACAAGGCAATGCCTTGTCCGCTGTGAGCAGGATTGAAAGAAAATGTGGGTTTGTTCGCACATAGTTCGGACAACGCGGTGCGTTGTCCCTACAAAAGGATAGCGCACTGCCTTATCCGTAACCTTCTCTTAAAAGAAGTGTATCGTTTTATTCACCTTCGCTCTACTAAAAAGTGTTATCTTTGCGCAAAGCTCGCAAGGCGCGTAGGCGTTTTGTAATTACCTCCTAACGATACTCTCTGAATAATCTTCCTGATATGACAGCCAAGCAAAAAGTGTTGGTCGTAGATGACGAACCTGATATTTTAGAAATGCTCAAATACAATTTAGAGCGCGAAGGGTACGACGTGCAGACCGCCTCTGACGGCGAAATGGCGTTGCGTCTTGCGCCCCAATTTCTACCCGATGTCATTCTTTTGGATATTATGATGCCCAAATTAGATGGAGTAGAAACCTGCCGCCAACTTCGCACCCAAACCGACCTTGCCAATGCGTACATCATCTTCCTGACCGCTCGCTCGGAAGAATATTCGGAAATTGCCGCCTTTGAAGTAGGGGCAGACGATTATCTGACCAAACCCATTAAGCCTCGCGCCCTAATGAGTCGTATCAATGCCCTCTTTCGCCGCGAACTCAAAAAAAGCAACCAATCGGCGCACGATTTGGTGGAAATTGCCGACCTCAAAATTGATAAGTCGAGCTATACCTTAGAAAAAAACAGTGAGCTAATTGCACTACCCAAAAAGGAATTTGAGCTAATTTATTTTTTGGCACAAAATCCGAACAAAGTGTATAGCCGCGAGGACATTCTCAAACACATCTGGGGACAAGATGTCTATGTCTTGGCGCGTACCGTAGATGTGCATATCCGTAGGATACGCGAAAAAATTGGCGACGACTACATTCGCACCGTCAAAGGGGTAGGCTATAAATTTGTCCTGCCCGACGAGGAATAAGCCCAAAACCCTAAGCCTTTTCAAAAGGCTTAGGGTTTCAAACTGCTTCTTTGTCTGTGTCGCCGAAAATGGCTTTTCATATAAAAGATAAAAAATTTGAAAGAAAATAATAAAGAAAGCGTAATAGAAAGCCTCAAAGAGGGTACTAAAAATGACCCCAACTTCGTGCTTTCGGTCTTTAAAGACCCTAAAAAAGAAGAAAAACCCGCTTGGGTAGCGAGCCTCAAAACGGCTTTGGTTAGCTCAAAAGCGGTTGCTTTTCTATTGGCACTTGCCGTAGGGACAACCACAGGCACATTTGTCGCCCTGATAGATAGTCCGCCCTTGGGCGTTTGGGTTTCGGGTTTTATCTCTTTTGCTTCTACTTTTTTGCTCTCTTATGTAACCCTCGAATTTTTGATTTTTAAAGAAATAAACAATTTATACCAAAAACTATCAAAGATTAAAAAAAAGGATTTTATTTCAAATCCTACCCCCGACGAAGAATTAGACTACAAACGCTCTGCCAACCCTTTGCGCCGCTTCAATCAGGAAATTATGGAGTACGCAGGGCAGAAACAGCGCGAAATTGAAGACCTCAAACGCCTCGAAGCCTTCCGACGTGAGTTTATCGCCGACGTTTCGCACGAACTTAAAACGCCTATTTTTGCTTCACAAGGCTTTATCCTGACCCTTTTAGATGGTGCAGTAGAAGACGAAAATGTGCGCTATACCTTTCTCAAAAAGGCGGCTAAAAGCATAGAGTCGCTAAGTTTGTTGGTCGAGGATTTGCTCACGCTTTCGCAAATAGAGTCGGGCGATATTAAAATGAAGTGCAGTTTTTTTGATATAGCCAATCTGACGCAAGATATTTTTGAAGAATTAGAACCAAAGGCGCAAAAAAAGCAGGTGCGTTTGCTACTCGAAAATACCTTAGATGCAGAAGGCTATCAAGTCTATGCCGACCGACATAGGATTAAACAAGTATTGATAAATCTTATCGTAAATGCCATTAAATATGGAAATGAAAAAGGAACGGTCATTGTAGGTTTTAAAAGAACTAAAAAATATATCAAAATATCGGTAAAAGACAACGGACAAGGCATTGCGCCCGAACATTTAAAACGCATCTTCGAGCGATTTTATAGGGTAGAAAAAAGCCGCTCCCGACAGGAAGGTGGCACAGGTTTGGGGCTTGCCATTGTCAAACATATCTTAGAGCGGCATGGCTCACGCATCAATGTCAAGAGCGTTATCGGCGAAGGCACAACTTTTTCCTTCAAACTTGCCAAAGCTGAAAATGTAGTCTTGGAAGTGGGCGAAGACGAATAGTTTTTTCCTTTTTTATATCTTTTTTTGCCCAACGTTCCCATTTTTTTGCTATCTTATAGGGCTTTTCGTACTTTTGGGGTCTATTTGTTTTGGCTCGAAAAATCTTTTTTTTATTCTAATATGTTGCTCAAAGTTTTAATTGTCGATGATGAAGCACAGGCGCGTCTGATGATGCGACATATCCTTTCAAGTCCCGAACTTGAAGTTGAAATTGTAGGGGAGGCGCAGGATTTACCCCAAGCCATTCGCCTGATTCGCGAAAAAGAGCCGCAGGTTGTTTTTTTAGATATAGAGATGCCCAAATATTCGGGTCTGCAAATTTTAGATTTCTTTTCACCCGAAGAAGTAAATTTTGAAATTATTTTCGCTACTGCCTATAATAATTTCGCGCTTAAAGCCTTCGAAGTTTCGGCTATTGATTATTTATTAAAACCAATAGAAATAGAAGCCGTAGAAAAAAGCCTCGAAAAGGTACGAAAAAGATTATCCCCTAAAAAGTCTGACACTACCTTGCTTGCCCAAAATGCAGAGGTTGAGCCGATTTTTGAAAAAAAATTACAAGAAAGACTTGAAATATTACAAAGTCAGATAAGAAAAGAAAATGATTCCAATAAAATTGCCTTGCCCGTAGCCGAAGGGTTGCTCTTTGTAGAAAATAGCGAAATTATCTACCTTCACGCCGAAGGTTCTTATACTACTGTTTTTTTAAAACAAAAACCTGAACTTGTTATTAGCAAGAACATCAAATTTTTTGAGAATATCCTTGCGCCACACAAAAATTTTCTGCGGATTCACCGTTCTTATCTCGTCAATCTCGATGCCGTTAGGCAGTACGTCAAAAAAGATGGTGGCTATCTTGTAATGGAAAATGGCAATCATGTGAGCGTAGGAAAAGACAAAAAAGACGAATTTTTGAAATATTATGCTGAATAAAAAAAATAACTATCAAAAACTAAGTTTGGCTTTTTCGAGTCTATGCTTGTTTTTTGTGCTTTTCTCAAATTGCCAACCGCAAGACGAAATCCTTTTAGAAGGAGAAGCCGTAACCTTGCGTTTTTCTGCCGACACCCTTACTTTTGATACCCTTTTCACAACTTTGGGCAGCACCACACGCCGATTAGCCATCTATAATCCTGAAAATAAGGCAGTTAGAATAAAAAAAATAAGCCTCAATCAAGATGCTGCCGAGCGTTTCGAGCTGATTATCAATGGCAGAGAAAGCAATCAAATTTCGGATATTGTCGTTCGTGGCAAAGATAGTATTCTCATTTTTGCAAAAGTAACCCTAAACCCACAAGACCAAGATTTGCCTTTTTTGGTAGAAGCCAAATTAGAGATTGCGACAGAACTAAATACCCAATTTGTACCCATAACCGCTTGGGGGCAGCAGGCTAACTTCCTCAAAGACAGTGTTTTAGCCTGTCAAAATGGACTCATTCGCTGGAACTCTTTTCGCCCCTATGTGCTATTAGGCGACGTGCTTGTACCCGAAGGCTGCACGCTGGAAATCGAACCCAACACAAAAATATATGCCTTCAATGGCAAAGGTTTGCTTGTGGCAGGCAGCTTGCAAACTTTTGGCAGTGCCGAAAATCCTATCATTTTCACTTCTTTAAGACAAGATGGCAGCTTTCAAAATGCAGCAGGGCAGTGGTTAGGGCTAATTTTTGGCGATAAAAGCAGCGGAAATCACCTTCGTTATACACAAATTAGAAATGCCATTTACGGGATTCGTTTTGCTACTCCTGATGCAGATGAAAACATTGACTTAAAAATTGAAAATGCTTTGGTAGAAAACATGGCAGAAATAGGAATTTATTGTCTTAGTTCTGATGTGCAGATACAAAATACGGTGGTCAATAATTGCCTCAATCGCACCCTTTCGCTAAGTGCAGGTGGAAATTACAAATTATACCACAATACTTTTGCAAATTATAGTTTTACTTTTTTTAGAGATGCCCCCTCTATCGAATTTAGCAACTTTATAGAGTTTGTAGATAGCGACAACAATTTGCAACGCCTCGTAGAAAATTTTAAAGTAGATTTGAAAAATAATATTTTTTGGGGAAATTTACCAGAAGAATTTATTTTCTATACACAACCCAATGCAGATTTTTTAATTCAATCTCAAAACAATCTATTTAAAACAAAGGAAAATACTACCTTTGAAAATACAGAAAATTTTAACAATCTATTTAACCAAGACCCTAAATTTATCAATCCTGCCGCACAAGATTTTGCCCTCGATTCACTAAGTCCTGCTCTCAATAAGGCTTTGCCGCTCGATTTTATCTTCACCGACTTTTTGGGCAAACCGCGCCCTTCCAACCCCGATATAGGCGCGTTAGAAAGAGAGGCAGACGAATAAGTAATAAATATACCTAATAGTTTTGAAAACTATTAGGTATAAAAAATGAGTGCTTTATAGAAAACTACTATCAGAGAATACGCCTTAAATCGTCTAAATAGCCCTTTGCTTCTTCTAAAATTGAAGCATCTTTTTTATAAATTGCCGTATCTACACTTTCCAAAATTTGCTGTCGTAGGCGTGTAAGGGCGGGGTCGTCTGTTGCTTTTTCCTGCTCAAAAATTGCAATTCGCTCCCAAGGCGTGCCTTTTTCTAACTGTATCCGCACCTTTTCGAGTTCAGATTCCGATAGTTTTTCGGCAGCTTCCAAGATGGTGCTTTTGGGAATACGTATGTTTCTATTCAGAATTTTTTGTTTTAAATTTGCATTATTTCCTGTAAAAGTTTGCAGGGCTTCCGCAAATTGGGCATCACGTTTGATGGTATTTTTCGAAACCTTGTGCTGCTCTGCCAGTCTTTGCGCCGTATCGGAAATATCGGCTTTTTTTCTATCGCCTCCTTGCGCATTTTTTTCGTCTTGATATTGCCGCCCACGCAGGTAGGATTTCCATTCGTTTGAAAGATTGCGCTTGCCTAATTGATTATCTACCATCCAGTCTTTGACCGACTCGATATTTTCAAACTCTTTGATAACAAAACGAAAATCGTATCCAAACTTTTCTACTAATTTTTTGCTATTTTTTTTGCAAATATCAAAACGATTATGTCCATCAATGACGACATACTTCCCTTCATTTTCCCACAAGACAAGCGGGTCGCGACAGCCTTCTTCTAAAATATTTTGCTCCAACTGCTTGCGTTCCTCTACTTCCAAAGGCGGAATGAGCGTTTCTAATTCTTGGAAAATGACAATATTATCTTTAATAAAGTCTTTATCGCGCTGCTGTTGCTGCTTGGCTTTTGCCGTAATGTCGGTGAAGCTAAATTTTTTACTCATTTTTTTGGGTATCAAAAGTAGAAAAATGTAGAGTAGGCAATATCTTTATCGCCCACTTTTGCAATCCTTATGCTAAAATAGTGTATTTTTGCAGAAACGACAACTGCCAACCCTTGTAAGGCTTCAAAAAAGTGCTTTTTTTGCGCCTTTGCTCCTTTTGGTATCAAAATTTGCTATCAAAAGAAGCAAAAAAATACAAACGTCTTTTTCTGGCTCTAAAACAAGACCTAAAAACATGAAAAACAAATCTCACAATCTTTTTATTTTAATTCCTTTTCTAATCTTTTTACTCGGACTTGCTGCCCCTATTTTGGGCAATACGCCGCCCCTACCGCTTACTTGGAAGGCTTTGGCAAAGGTGAGTTTTCGCTCGGAATTGGATAATACGTTGGGATATAAAGTTTCGCGTCCCATTTTCGAAAAAAGTGTGGAAGCGTATGAAAATCAGGAAGTTGTGATAGAAGGTTATATCGTTCCCCTTGAAATTGGCGAAAAATATTTTGTCATTTCCGCTTATCCTTTTGCGTCTTGCTTTTTTTGTGGGCAGGCAGGCATAGAAACGGTGATGGAAGTATATGTAAATAAACCAATTCGCTTGGATAAAGAAACGATTAAAGTAAAAGGAAAATTAAAGCTAAATCGCAAAGATGCAAATCGTCTGATTTATATTTTGGAAGAGGCACAAGAAATTAGATAGACTAAATATCAAATATTTTAAATTTTTAAAATCATAAAAAATAATAATATGTATCAAAACCCACAACGCTATTTTGAGGTCTTAAAACAGATTTATGGGGCTGCCTTAGGTACGCCGCTTATTCCGCTTCTCTTTGCTTTTGGTAGAAAAGATTTGATTTTTTTTCCAAATTTTGAAATGAACATCTTTCTCGAAATCTGCATTACCATCTTGCTGCTAATACCACTTTTTTGGGTAGGAATAAAATACTATCAAGGCTTCAAAAAATACAGAAAAATAGATGATTTTTTACTAAAAATAAAATCTTTTGCAAAAAATGTAACCTTGCTTTGGATTGTAATTTCGGTGGTCAGTATTTTATCGGGGCTGCTTTTTTGGCAATTCCAGAAAGGAAGTTTTGGTGTTTTAAGTCTAATTACCTTGCTTTGTTTTTCGCTTTTGCCGCCAAATTTGCGCCATCTCAATCGCATTTTATCGCTTTCGCAGCAAGAATTGGCACATTTTAGAAGTGAAGCACAATGGAATTTCTAAATCTATAAACTCAAAATCATATCCTTATGTTTTGTAAAAACAAGTTGAAATATTGGCTCTTTTTAGCTTCTTTTTTTGTAGCCTTCGCCTGTGTAGAACAAACCAATTCTACCCAAGAAGAAAAAAAGCAAGTGCCTCAAAATCAAGAACTTAGTATCGTTTGCACCACAGGCATGATTGCTGATGCAGTGGAAAATATCGTAGGAAATACGGCTAAGGTGCAGACTTTGATGGGCGCAGGCATAGACCCACATCTATACAAGGCTACAACAGGCGACATAGCCTTGCTTTCAAGTTCGGATTTAATTGTCTATAATGGCTTACATTTGGAAGGAAAAATGTCTGAAACCTTAGAAAAATTGAAATCTGAAAAGCAAGTCTTAGCAGTGGCGGAAAGTCTTTTAGATACAAAAGGGAATGGGACAACAGTTTTACGGCAAGTAGGCGAGGCTACTTATGACCCCCATGTATGGATGTCGCTCCCTCTTTGGCAAGTCTGCCTGAAGAAACTCATCGAAGATTTAAGCCTTTGGAATCCAGAAAAAGCAACTTTATATCGAGAAAATGGCAAAAAATACCTAACTGCCATAGAAAATAGTCATCAAAAAATAGTGGCTACTTTTAATAAAATTCCAAAAGAACAAAGGGTTTTGATAACCTCGCACGACGCATTTTTCTATTTTGGCAAAACCTATGATTTGGAAGTGATGCCCATTATGGGAATTTCTACGGCTTCGGAGGCAGGCTTGGCAGACATTAACCGCTTAGTAAGCGAAATTTCTAAGCGAAAAATAAAAGCAATTTTTGTAGAAAGTTCTATATCAGATAAAGATGTAAAAAGTATTATAGAAGGTTGTAAAAAAACTGGACATAACTTAGCATTAGGGGGTGTGCTTTATGCTGATGCTATGGGAGAAAAATCCTCAAAATCAGGCACTTATCTTGGTATGATGGAAAGCAATGCCGAAACAATCGCAACAGCCTTGCAGTAGGAATTAAAACTTCTTACATAATATTTATTGCTTAGTCTTTTCTACTTTACTCTTATTCTTTTTCAAACTTTTTTCAAACTATGAAACGCATTTCTCAAAAAAATCCTTTTTCAAAAGCCACAACGCGCCTTGCTGCTACATTCGCGCTTCTATTGGTGCTTACCTGCGAACAGTGTTTTGCCCCCAAAGTGCCAGAAGGCAAGACGATTTTGGGCGTTTTGCCGCACCTTATTGTGGTGGAGCAGAAGCCCAAAGATGCTAAAAATTGGGATCCCGTCAATATGTTTTCCTACGACCACAAGCCTGATATTTACTATCAAGTTTGGGCAGGTAGCGAATTGTGTTTTCAAAGCGAACCGATAAAAGATGTTTTTCAAACTACTTTTGAAGTTCCCAAAGAACCTTTTATACCAAGCCAATATCAAGACCCTAATTTAACCTTTAAATTTTACGACCACGACAAAAAATTGGGCGTAAAAACAGGTTCGCTCTACAATGAAGATGACCTTATCGGCGAATACACCCTCAAACGCTCTGAATGGGAGGCGATGGCAGCAAAAGGCGATTCGCTTCGTTTTCAAAGTGTTTTAAAATTGACGGTAAAAAAACATACTTTCTAAGAAATAAGAGGGTTAAAAGTGAGGTCAAGTCTATACATTTTTACTTTGCTTTTAACTCTACTTTGTAGAATATTTTTTGATTTTAAAACATGTTTTCTTTATGATTTTGAAAATAAATCAGAATACATCAACTACTATACAAATTATTCTATAATATGCTGCAATTTTTTTACGAACAAGGAAAATACGAAGTTGGCGTAGATGAAGTAGGGCGCGGCTGTTTGGCGGGTTCGGTAGTGGCGGCGGCGGTGCTTTTTGCGCCAGATTTTGCGTATGAGCAACACAAAGAGGCGGCAGCGGTGCGCGATTCTAAAAAAATTCCTGCTCCCGAAAGGGTACAACTCGATACTTGGATACGAAAAGAAGCACTTGCCTTTGGCATTGGGGAGGCGACAGCCGCCGAAATAGACGCGCTTAATATTTTACAAGCCTCATTTTTAGCCATGCACAGGGCAATTGAAAAATTAGAAAATGAGTTAAAAATAAAATATAAGTTTGAAACAAAAAATATAGATTTACTTTTAATAGATGGAAATAGATTTAAGTCATACCAAAATTTGCCTCATCTTTGTGTAGTAAAGGGAGATGCACATTATTTTTCGATTGCAGCCGCTTCTATTTTGGCTAAAAATTATAGAGATTCCCAGATGCAAATTTTTGCAGAAAAATACCCACATTACGGTTGGGAAACGAATGTGGGCTATCCTACTGCGGCGCACAGAAAGGCAATTCAATGCTATGGCATTACAGACTTACATCGGAAAAGTTTTAATTTACTTAACAAAAAAAATCTTTTATTTTAAACTTTGAAATTTTACTATTTCCAAAAGCGAATTAAGAAAGTTTCTACCAGCAATAAAAACAAAGCTGCATAAATAAAATATCGCCAAAGTGGGAACGCTTCATTTTCTTTTCGATAATCGGCTGCAAAACTTTCAACGGCTGCATTTTCTAAAACTTTGATGAAGGGATAAGGCTCAAAAATTGCTTTAAGTTCTTCTACTGTATAATAACTTGTTTCGGATTCATTTTTACTATAATTAAAGGCAATGGCTGCTTTCTTGCGGTTGTCAGTGTCTTGTTGAGTAGAATCCTTGTTGTTTTCTACCCAATAAACGCCCGCAGGCAGCCCCATTTTAGGGACTTCAAGCCAAAGTTTTTGCCCGACAAGCCTTTGTGCAGGAATGATTTGTAGGCTTTTATCGCTTGCACTTTTAAGGCGAAAAATATCTTCTTTTTTCAAGCTATCTAAGGCTAATTCGGCATAAGTATCTGAAAATGAGTAAGCCAAACGATTTGTTTTGTTTTTGCTCGTGAGTGCCATGCGAAACATGACAGGTACGAAAAGGGCATGTTTGCCTAAATTGCTGAAACTATTTTCGAGCGGAGCTGCAAAGGAAAAAATAGTCCCCCCATTTTGTCGGTTGAATTGAGAAAGAAAAGGAAGTCCGTTGCGAAATTTAAGTAAATCTGTACCTGCATTTCGCCATTTGTAGGCAGGCGCAGCCTGTGGCAAGCTCATATCTGCCGATACTTTTTCAAATACGCCTTGAAAAAAAGGTAATTTCGGATTAGGCGTCTCCAATCCTACCCAAAGAGAAGGTAGCGTTTCGGCATTAGCGGTAGTGGTAGGCAGCCGCTCTAAATTTAGCCCAAAGGCGCGGTTGTAACTTTCCAACTCTATTTGTGGAGCAGGGAAAAAGGCAACACTTCCGCCTTTATTTAAAAAATCAAGTAAAAGGTTATTTAAAGCCACATCAATTTTTGAGATGCCTGCCAAAATTAGCAAGTCCGCTTTTTGTAATACTTCGTAGTCTATAAGTTCTTGGTTCATATTTTGAAAGGAAAAAAGAGGCACATCTTGATATACCTTTTCAAAATAGGAAGATAAGCTATTGGGATTTGCGGCTACATTTTTTTCGTCGGTCAGGGCTACCACTTTCACCAAAGGCGCAATTTCTAAGACAAAATGATAATCATTATCAAAAGTAATAGGATAATCTTCTATACTAATTTTGCCTGCCAATGCGCCATTTTTTTCGGGCAGGAAAGACAAAGAAAGGTCTGCGGTAGCTTCGGGCAAAATATCAATTTGGGCGGAGGCACTCTGTTTGCCGTCTATGAAAAGCGTAAGGTTCTGTTTTTCAAGTGCTTGTGCGGAGGTATTTCGCAAACGAACCCAAAGGACATTGTTCTGTCCCATCTGTACAAAAGGCGTTTCGAGCCAAATGGAGTCTATAAAAACGTTTTTATTTTCAGTGGGCGTAAGGGGCAAAACAAAATATTGCGAACCCGTATCTAAATGATTTATCCAACTTTCTACCTTATCAAGACTTTGGTGTTGGCTTTTTTGAAAGTCTGAAATCCAGAAAATTCGCGCCTTTTTGCCTGCGGCTTCTTGCAAAAGAGCCTGCTTTTGGCGAGCGGCAAGCGTAGAAAGGTCGGTTTGGGTGGGTGAAAAGTCTAATACACTCACCTTTTCTTTCAATTTTTCGGCTTCATAAAAATCAAAACGGCTGCCCTGCAAACTATTGTCTAAAAGTTGGAAGCGCGTTTGGGCAGGGAAAAGTTCGGCAATCTGATTGGCATAAGCTAAGGCAATATCTAAATTTCTTTTGTTATCAATTTCATTTTCTAAGCTAAAAGAATTATCTATATACAAACTAACCAAATTGCTATAAAGATTTTCTTGGGTCTGTTCGTTTTTAGGCAGGATAGGCTGGGCAAAGGCAAGCACCAACGCAACTATAAAAAGCGTGCGTGCAGTCAAGACCAAAAGGTGTTTGAGGCGATTGCGCGAAGTTGCCGTTTGGGTTGCTTCTTTTAAAAATTGTACTTGGCTGAAAAAGACTTTTTTAGGTCTTTGAAAGTTGAAAAAATGGATAATAATAGGAATTAGAGCCAATAACAAAGCCCATAAAAAGGCGGGGTTGGTGAAAATCATAGCTTCAAGTTGAGAATGAGGGTAGGAAAGCAGAGAGATTTGACGCTTTTGCAGATGCGTTTCGCGTTGGTATTGGTTTTTCAAACGGAAAGCCTACAAAAATAACAACTTTTTGGCAAATTGCAAAAGCCCTTGAAAATCATACTGGGTTTCGGGTGCGAAGGACAAACTTTGCCTCACCTTTGGCAAACTTTTTCAAACCTTTGTCTTTTTTTCTTATTTTTAGAGGATAAGACCGCCTTTTGTGCGATTGTCCCTTTGCAAAAAATTATCCTAACCCTTTTTTTGAGAACTAACTTTATGATTTACAAACTCTTAGGCAATACAGGTCTGCGCGTTTCCGAACTCTGTTTGGGTACGATGACCTTTGGAACAGACTGGAATACGGGTGCAGACAAGGCAGAGAGCCAAAAAATGTTCGAAAAATTTGTAGAAGCAGGTGGTAATTTCTTCGATACCGCAAATCGCTACACCGAAGGCACAAGTGAGCGTTTTTTGGGCGAATTTATCAAAGCCGACCGCGACCGCTATGTCATTGCCTCCAAATATACCCTTTACGACAAGCGCGATGATGTCAATGCCATGGGCAATCATCGCAAAAATTTGATGCGCTCCTTAGACCATACCCTCAAACGCTTGCAAACCGATTATTTAGACCTTCTTTGGGTACACATGTGGGACTTTACAACCCCCATCGAGGAAGTGATGCGCGGGCTTGATGATGTCGTTAGGTCGGGAAAAGTGCATTACATTGGCATTTCGGATACGCCTGCTTGGGTAGTGGCAAAGGCGAATACCTTAGCTGAGGGGCGTGGCTGGACGAAATTTTCTGCCTTGCAGATAGAGTGGAGTCTGATTGAACGCACCGTAGAGCGCGACTTGATTCCGATGGCAAAGCATTTTGGATTAGCCGTAACCCCTTGGTCGCCTTTGGGAGCGGGATTATTGACGGGAAAGTACAATGCAGGCATGCAGGGGCAGGGCAGACTTTCCGAAAAAAGCGTCAAATACACGCCGCACAACATTGAAATTGCCAAAAAGGTCAGTGAGGTGGCGCAAAAATTGGGCGCAACTTCGGCACAGGTAGCCTTAGCTTGGCTTCGTCAGCAAGGCGAAACGGTATTTCCTATCTTAGGCGCAAGGTCGGCAGCACAGCTCGAAGATGCTATGGGTTGTCTTTCAGTGGAAATTCCTGCTGATTTGATGAACGACTTGCATCAAGCAAGCCAAATAGACTTGGGCTTCCCTCATAAATTTTTAGAAACTCCGGGAGTGCAAGATGTTATCTTCGGCGATTTTAAAGAAACTTTGAAGCGTCAGAGGCGAAATTTCTAAAAATAACTGATTTAGATAAAAACAAAAAAACTAACAGTTTTTAAAGACTGTTAGTTTTTTTGCAATAAAAAATATTTTTTAGCCAAAAACTATTCTTTTGTAAAGAAACGCTCTGCGGTATTGCCATTGACTACTTCTACACTATAACGAGGGTCGTCGCGACGGAAAGCCTCTTCCAAATCAATTTCTATCGTGCGCTCGATAAGGGCTTCGCAGGCATCATTAGAACGGTGCAATACAATCAAAGACGTTTGAGGATTGCCACGACGCACTTCACCGTCCCAGAAAACCTCGAAATCGTGGTCGCCGCAGCCACCTGCATATTGTACCCTGACGCGCAAATCGTCGCCTCTTTTTTCATAGCCTAAAATTTTGAAAGGCGCACCTTTATCGTTTGTCTGTGGGGTTGTGTTGTGGAAATAGCGGACGCGATAATTTTTATCGTCGTTGTCGTCGCAACTGTTGTTATCATCATTACAGCCGTCATTACTGTCGCCACAATTTCGGTCGTCTTTACATTCTTTGTAGTCGTCATCTTCGCAATCGAATAAATCGTCGCAAGAAGTGAGCGAAAATGAAAGAACAAAAGCAAACATGAGGGCAAAAATCCAATTTGTTTTTTTCATAAGATTGAGAAAGATTAAGATTGAGGAATGATAAAAAAAAGTACAAGCCTTTTTGAAGTCTTTTCATAGTCAAGACGTGCTTTCTTGCTCCTACCCCTATGTGGCTTTTCTTTTTTTGCGCTTTTTTTCTAATTTTTTTTTGGATAACGCCTTTCAATAATTTTTATAGCGCGAAGCTCCAGCTTCGCCCGTAACTAATTCGTAATGTTACACTTTTTGAAAAACTCTCTTTTTGGTCTGAAAATCCTTTTTTATTTCAATCTCACAGCGGACAAGGCAGTGCCTTGTCCCTACAAAAGAAGGCTTTTTTTCAAACTTTACCTATCTTTGCTTTACCTATCTTTCTCTATCTTTGTAGGGCTTAGAAAGTATGATTTGTAAGCCTTTGTTTTTTCGTTTTCTTCTCAAAAAATACCGCATGCGCAAATTTTTAGCCACAACCGATTACGCCGTAGAGTCTTTTGCTATGGCAGAAATACAAACCGCTATTGAAAAAAATGCTTTCCAAATACAAAAATTGGGGCGTTTTCAAAATTGGCAACAACGCCTTTATTTTGAAACAGATGCACCCCTAACGCTGCTCTTGGCTTTGCGCAGTATTCACAGTTTGATAGAATTGAAGGGCATTTTTAAATTAGAAACCCCAACTTTGGAAGCCTTTGTTGCAGCCTTAGAAAGTGTAGAAGTGCCTGAAATGCAACAAGTTAGTTCTTTTCGTGCTACCTGTGAAAGGTATGGCAATCATGATTTTACTTCCGTAGAAATGCAAAGATGGGCAGGCGGAGTCTGGATTAGAAAATACCAAAAAAGTGTAGATTTAGAAGGTTATGACATTAACCTTAGAGCCGATTTGATAGGCAAAGATGTTTTTGTCGGGATTCAACACAACCGCACCGACCTTGCCTTGCGTCCGCACCTGCAACGCGCCTTTCATCATAGAGCAGCCCTCAAACATAGTTTGGCTTATTTACTACTTTCTTTGGCAGAGCCACAAAAGGGACAGACGATTTTAGATGCAACCTGCGGCGGCGGCACAATTTTAATGGAAGGTTATGATGCCTTTAACCAAAAATTGGGCTACGACATTACCTTTTTAGGTTGTGAATTGATTGCCGATTTTGCACAAAAGGCGCGAGAAAATATGCAGGCAAATAATTTTCCGATTGAAATTATAGAAGGTGATGCCAAAGAATTGAACCAATATTTTGCGCCAAACCAAATTGATAGCATTGTCTCGAATTTGCCTTATGGCGTAGTTTCGGGAAAAGAAAGCCAAATGCGCGGACTTTACGACCGTTTCCTAACTTCGGCGCACGACATTTTGAAAGACAAGGGTAAAATTGTCGTCCTGACCATGCGAGCTGCCATTATGCGCGAAACGCTATTCCGCCTGCGCCTCTATAAAATTAGTCAGGAGCTTATTACTGAAAGTGGCGGCTTGCTTTTGCATATTTTTGTATTAGAAAAAATATAAAAAGTATAAAAAAATGAATCGCATTGCACAATTACTGTCTTTTTTGGAAAAGGAGCCACAAGATGCCTTCCTGCACTACGGACTTGCGCTCGAATACGTCAAGGAAAAACAGACCCAAGCCGCCCGAAAAGAATTTGAATGGCTACTAACGCAAAAGGCGGATTACCTGCCTACTTATTATCAGGCGGCGGCTTTTTTTTCCGCTTTGGGCGAAATAAAAACTGCCCAAGCGGTCTATCTAAAAGGCATAGAAATTGCACAAACAAAACAAGATGCCTTTGCTTTGCGCGAATTAAAGGCGGCGTATGAAAGTTTTGAAATGGAATTTTTGTAACAAAATCAAAGCCCCTCCCTTTGGGGGAGGGGTTTGGGGTGGGGTGCATTTAAGGCTTTTATCGTTGTAGCAACGCCCAAAAACGGCGACACAAACGAAAGTTTGTAAAAAACACTAAATTTGTATGGACACTAAACTTCTTCACTATGAATTGCAAAATATCCTTCTCGGAAAGAGCGAAGTTAGCTATGGAAAACCTATCCAAGCAGTCGCCAATTACCTTAGAACAAGCACGCCAACAAGTTCAATGGCTCAAAGAGATGAGCCGAACAAAGCAGAAGAAACAGAGAGATTGATAGAATATATCAATCAAAATCATTTATGGAATTGTAATATTGATTTTGACTTATTTTTATCGGAAGGAGCAGAGCAAAAAGTTTTTATACAACAATCTAACAAAGTTTTAAAGTTAAACGACTCTATTTATTATGCTTATTGGTTAGACTATTTTTATAGCCTATTGCTTAATAACTATTTTTTTCCTGATACCTCTTATGAATTATTAGGCTTCTACAAAACTCCTGATAATTTACTATATGCCGTAGTTGAGCAAAATTATATAGTGGCTACAACACCAACAGATTTACATCAAGTAAAAGACTTTTTATTAAATAATGGATTTGTAAATACACGAAATTGCGACTATTATCACCCCTATTTGGGTATTATTTTAGAAGACTTACACGACGAGAATGTGTTAACTGCAAACGACATGCTTTATTTTATAGATACTGTTTTTT
This sequence comes from Hugenholtzia roseola DSM 9546, assembly GCF_000422585.1. Lineage (NCBI taxonomy): Bacteria > Pseudomonadati > Bacteroidota > Cytophagia > Cytophagales > Bernardetiaceae > Hugenholtzia > Hugenholtzia roseola. The sequence continues at coordinate 36,068 of NZ_AUGI01000054.1, read as the reverse complement.
ATGTTAAATCTGAAATATTTTGGAAATAAAGTTTGTACAGCTTATATTACTTATTTTCAAAGACTTTTACCTACAAAACACAACTTAATTGCCCTTATTTGTCTAATGGGCTAATCTGGGTCTAATTTATTTCGTACTGAACCCTCACCCTGCCCTCCCCTCATAGGGGAGGGTTCGAAAACCAAATCATTTTTTTTGCATTTATGCAAAAAAAATGATACCCTATCAAAGCCCCTCCCTTTGGGGGAGGGGTTTGGTGTGGGGTGCATTTATGGCTTTTATCGTTGTAGCAACGTCCAAAAACGGCGACACAGACGAAAGTTTTTTTATCAAGATTGCGTTATTTTCCTGACGTAACGCGCCCTTTTTCGTCCCAAGTGCGCAATAAGTAGGGCTTGAAATTGCTCTCAAAAGGCTCTTTGGCGTGTTGCCACTCTTCTTTGCGCACCCCTTTTTGGTCTTTCTTTTTGCAGTCGTAATAAGTTAGCCACCTGCCTACTTTATCGCCTTGCTGATACCGCCCTACCGTTTCTACTGCGCCGCTGGGGTAGAAAGAAATAGAGTAGCCATGTGGCACGCCATTGACAATCGGCACGATTTCTTTAAGTTGTTTGTGCGATTTATCGTAATAAATAAAATACGATTCGGCAGGATGTCCTCTATAATAATTTTGCTGCTGGGTCAGAACGCCGCTATTGTGGTAGTTTTCCCATTTGCCATCTTTGGTAGAAAGATAATAATAGCCTTTTTCTACCGTCGTGCCGTTTTCTTTGCGCTCATAAAGTCCGTGCAGGATAAGCCTTTCTTCGGCATTGGCAGGAAGCTGATAGTCGCTATCTATTTTGCCTTTCTTGACATCATAGTAAAAATAATTTTCTACGTGCTGCGGAATGTTATTCGCTTCTTTAAGGTAGTAAAACGTTTCGGTAATTTCTTTTCGCCCTTTTTGGTATTTTCTAAAAAACTTTTTGGTGTGCAAGCCTGCATAAAAATTCTTCGCCTCTTTATTTTTTTTGTTTTTGTTTGATTTTTTATTCAAACTAAAAGAAACCATTGCGTCGCTGGGCTGACTTTCCTGCTGCTGTGAAGTGCCATTTTTAAGGTTGTCGAGCTGATTTTGTAAGCCTCCTACAATAGGAATCTGACGGCGATTTTTGTCTTTGCCCAATAAAATAACAGGTTTGGTGTCTGTGGTGAGCTGCACCTCATTTTCCTTTTTTTCTTGCGCCAAAAGCATAGAAAAAGAAGCCGTAGAAAAAAAGGCAAGAGAAAGCACAAAAGTAGAGAGCTGCATTTTGTTCATCATGAAATTCATTATTTTTTTAAACCAAACTTTACACAAAATAGGGACAAGAAATTGCCTTGCCCCTGCCTTGCCTTTATTTTTCAACATCTTTTACCAAGCGAAACCCTATGAGGCTCGAACCGAAACCTTCGGGCGAATAGTAGCGATTGGCGGTACGCAAGTTGGCTGCATTGCCAAACCAACTGCCTCCTCTGATAACGCGGTTGATGCCCGTTTTCGCGCCCTGCGGATTGGTCTGATTTTCAGGCGTATAGCTACCATAAAAATCTTGACACCATTCCCATACATTGCCGCTCATGTCGTAAATGCCGAGTTCGTTGGGCTTTTTTAGTCCGCGTGGCTGTGCGGTATTAGCAGAATTGCTATCAAACCACCCAACAAGTTGCGGATAAGGCGCACCTGCATAGAGATAATTGGCACTCTTTGCGCCCCCACGTGCAGCATACTCCCATTCGGCTTCGGTAGGCAGGCGTTTGCCCACATGTAAGGCGTATGCCTCTGCATCTTTCCAAGAAACATTTACCATAGGGTAGTCGTCTTTCCAACCCCAAGCTGGCTCTCTTTCGGGCATGGCTCTGCCTGTGGCTTCACAAAAGCTGCGATATTCTGCCACACTGACCTCGTACTTATCTATCCAAAAATCATCAAGGGTAACGGTATGGATAGGCATTTCGTTGGGGTATTTGGTGCTTCCCATGTCGAAAATGCCTCCTTTTACAAAGACCATCGAGGTAGTATCTTGTCCCACTAAAAGGGTAGGAACAGATAAAAAAGCACAGAGCCAAGCGGCAAATGCGTAAGATAAATAAGGCTGCGTATGCCCTTTTTTCGATAAAAAAGCAAGCCTTGTAAGTTTTGATGCAAAAAAGAAAAATCTATGTTTCATATCGGTAGGAAAAAAGCAATCGTGATATAAAAAGCGCGATAAGTAGGGTGCTTATCTTTGCAAAAAACGAATTATACCGAATATAGCAAATAAGAGTCCATGCTTTTCAAATCAAAGCAGGGCGTTCTTTTTTTTCGCTCTTTTTCGCAAAGATAGGAAAAACCCCCGTTTGAAGCAATTTCTTTATACCCAAAGGCTTTAAAACTTACATCTGCCAACTTTTAAAGGCGCGGCTTCCAAGCCGTTTCTATCGCTTCGGTATCTTGTGCCAATTTGCGCGAAAGCATAAAAAGATAGTCGGAAAGGCGATTGAGGTACTGCACAATAAGAGAGCTAACATTCTGCTCTGCTTCTTCCAAATCTATGACCCTGCGCTCGGCTCGCCTGCAAACGGTTCGCGCTATGTGGGCAAAGGATACACTCTGATGACCACCCGGTAGGACAAAATTGCGCATCGGGGGCAGGGCAGAATCTAATTCGTCGATGGCATCTTCGAGGTACAAAATATCACTTTCTACAAGCGCAGGCAGGGCAACGGCAGTAGGGCGTTCTGGGTCGGCAGCCAAAAGCGAACCGATAGTAAAGAGGCGGTCTTGTATCTCCAAAAGTATGCTTTTATAGGGCGAACAAACGGCTTGGTCGCGCAATAGCCCTATGTACGAATTTAGTTCATCTACCGTACCATAAGCCTCGATGCGGATATGATTTTTAGCGACGCGCCTGCCGCTTACTAAGGCGGTAGTGCCTTTATCGCCTGTTTTGGTGTAAATTTTCATGATTTAGGTCTGGTGGGTTAGGTCTGATTTTTTGTTTTTATTGTTGTTTTTTGTTATTTCTTTGTTGCTATTTTTTGCGCCCTTATTGCCGTTTTCTTATGCGTACATAAGCGGGCGAAAGTTTGGCATATTTGCAATAAGGCGGCAATTTGAGCTGCACTTTGAGCGTAGAATCTTTGCGATTTAGCGTCTGCCAATCTACAAAGGGTTTGATAAGCGAATCGGGAATTTGTAAGCCTTGTTGCTCATAAGAAAGCCAATAGGTGAGCAATATCAAACTATCCTGCAAGACCAAAGAAGAGGTATTTTTGCCCTCCTTGTTCAAATAGGGGAAATTTTCCACTTCCAAAGGCAGCGTATGGCTTTGCAAAAAATGCTTATCTACTTTCAAATCTATTTCTACCTGCTTGATACCGCTTTCCACAAAGGCAGGCAGGGCAGGCAGCGAAACAAAGTCTTTGATGTTTTCATCTATATTTTCTTCCTCCCATTCTACCCAAAGCGTATCGCTTAGGGTCTTCAAAATCGAGGCTGCCCCTTTGAGCTTGATTTTGGGCGGCGAAACCTGCGGCTGACTTTGCAGTTTGTAGTCTTGCGCCAATTTCAATTTTTGTGTATCAAGCAAAACCCAGACGTGTTTTTCTTCTAAGGTGTCGTATTTGAAAAAGATGGTATCCTTCTGAATTTGTCGAATTTTGATGTCTTTGAGCAAAATGTTGAGTTCGGGAAGCAGGGCTTTGGCGGTGATGTGTGAAATTTTGGTAGGGTCAGAAATATTGATGTTGATAGAACTATTGCCCAATTTCAACACTTTTTGAAGCAACTGCCAACCTGTGCCACTAATTTCTATCGGGATAGAATTAGGGGGCGGCTCTAAGGCGACGACATCTTGGCGTTCATGTTTGATGTGCAGGGGGAAATTGATGAGCGTAACGTAGTTGCTTTTGTTTAGGGCGTTGAATGTCCAGATAAGGGTCGCGATGATGACGCAAATCGTGAGCAACGTCCAATCCCAACCTTTGAACTGCCGCGCAATAAGGGTCAGGAGTTTCCAAAAAAATCGCCGCCGCGAGGGTTTCTTTCGCTGGGGCTTCGGATTCGAGCTTGTGTTTGAAGTCATCACGACAAAGATAGAATTTTTGCGCCATATCTTCAATAACCTTTGTGAATAATTTGAAAAGTCCTACTTTCGCCCTGAACCCCCACCCTGCCCTCCCCCCATAGGGGAGGGTTCGAAAACCAAATCATTTTTTTGCATTTATGCAAAAAAAAAATGATACCCTATCAAAGCCCCTCCCTTTGGGGCAGTGATGTTAAATTCTAAAAATCAGGTGCAAATGTAGGGACAAGGCATGCCTTGTCCGCAGTGAGATTGAAATAATAAAGGGCTTTCAGACCCAAAAATAGGGGTCAGTCCAAATTTTATTTCGTGTCAAATTTGAAAAAACAAGTTTTTTTTACAGAACTTAACATTACTGGGGTTTGGGGTGGGGTGCATTTAAGGCTTTTATCGTTGTAATAACGCCCTTTTTGCCGCCACTGTTGAAAAGTTATTCAAAAAAGCCTTTGGATTTTCGTTTTCTTCTCTTTACATTTGAAGCAACAAAGCGGCAGAGCCTCTGCCAAAGGTGAAAAGTAGGCAAAAGCCAAATTTTATTTGCACAGACCACAGTCTATGCCACAAGACTTATTCATAAATTCTATCTATTATCGTATGAAAGCTAAAAATATTATCGTTTTAGGGGGCGGCGAAAGTGGCGTAGGTGCAGCTTTGCTTGCCAAACAGAAAGGCTATCAAGTCTTGCTTTCCGAAGGGGGCGAAATTAAGGCGCAATATCGAAAGGTGCTGCTCGACTATGGCATTTTGTTCGAAGAAGGCGGACACTCGGAAGAAAATATCTTAGCCGCCGATGAAGTCATTAAAAGCCCCGGTATTCCCGAAAAAGTGCCGATTATACAGAAATTGCGCACTGCCCAAATACCCATTATTTCCGAAATAGAATTTGCAAGCCGCTTTACCAATGCCAAAATTATCGCCATTACAGGCACAAATGGCAAGACCACAACGACGCTCCTTACGCACCATCTACTCAAAACCGCAGGCTTGCGCGTGGCTTTGGCAGGAAATGTAGGAAATAGTTTTGCAAAAGAAGTTTTTTTAGAATCCGAACAAGAAAAAAACGAGGAAAAAGAATACGATTACTATGTCTTAGAAGTGAGTAGCTTCCAACTCGATGACATTGCCGACTTCAAACCCCATATCGCCGTCATTACCAACATCACCCCCGACCATTTAGACCGCTATCTTTACGACATGGATTTGTATGCGGCTTCAAAATTGCGTATTTTCGAAAACCAAACCGCAGAAGATTATTTTGTCTATGATGCGGAATGTGAATTTTTAGACCAAAAAATAAAACAGAAAATAGCGCAAACAGCCATCAATCCGCAAATCCTGCCGATAAAAGTGGTAGAAAATAGAAAACAGTTTCTTTCTTTGCAAGATAAAATAAGAATTGCGACACCACAACAACCTATCCTCGACCTGCCATTGGCTGATTTGCCTCTCAAAGGCTTGCACAATCAGCTAAATATGTCTATTGCTGCCACGATTGCGCAGCTTTTGGAAATTCCACCCCAAGCGATAGCCGAAGGATTGGCAACTTTTGTCAATGCGCCTCACCGTTTGGAAGTGGTGCGCCACTTGGAAGGCGTTACCTATGTCAATGACTCGAAGGCGACCAACGTAGATTCGGTCTTTTACGCGCTACCTGCCTTCGAAAAAAACTTAGTTTGGATAGTGGGAGGGGTAGATAAAGGCAATGATTACAATTTGATTTCTGATTTGATAGAAAAATATGTCCGCTTAGTGATTTGTTTGGGAAAAGACAATACAAAAATTGTAACTTTTATGGAAAAAAACTTTCCAGACAAAACCCTCTTTCAAACTTTTTCTATGGAAGAAGCCGTCCGAGTGGCACATAAGCAGGCGAAGGCGGGGGAAATGGTCTTGCTTTCCCCTGCCTGTGCAAGTTTCGACCTTTTTAAAAACTACGAAGATAGAGGCGAGCAGTTTAAAAAATACGTCAATCGTTTAGGTATATAATTCAAACCTATAAGGTCTTGAAGACCTTATAGGTTTTTTTGACTTTTTTACTACAAATATTTTTTCAAAACCGCCTGCTTTTCCGCCGCCGAATTTTGGATAATTCCCTCATTTTTAGCGATTTGACTTTCCAAAATCTCAATTTCGGAAACTAATTGCGCTTGAATTTCTAAGGGCGGAACGGGGATTTTGTAATTTTCATAAAAAGAGGCAGGAACTCGTCTGTGTCCGCTTGAACCTGTAAAATTTTGTTCTGCTTCTTTCCTTACCAATTCTCTATTTAAAAAAGCAAAAAGAAACTGATTGTTGATATTTTTTTTTACTCTAAAAACGTGAAATTCAGAACTTCCCATAGCCAAACCATTTGTTAAACCTTTTGCTAAGGCACATTTGCCGTTTTCCATACAAGGTGTAATTTTGGCAATAATGATGTCATTTTCAGCAAAATATGTGTAACTTCCTTTTTTCAAATCCTTTAAAGGTTTATCTATTTTATTTGCAATAAAACCCTCATCACTTACAGAAGCCATTTCAATAAAAGAAACTAAAATATTTTCATCAACATTCTTAATTTCTGATTTTGAAGGATTGATAAAAGCAATTTCTGAAATTTTCTTTTCGGGATATTTTCCGAAAGTTTCTAAAACCAAATTTTCAATCTCCCCCTTCGCCTTTTCCACTTCATTTTTAGCGGCTTCGGTGGCTTGGTCTATTGCCTCACATTCCAACACGATTTTTTCTTGAACGGATAGAGGAGGAAGGGGGATTTTTGCCGTTTGTAAATATTTGAAATGTCTTTCGTACTTATCCGAGTTCGCAATTTCCACTAATTGAACAAGATAAAAAAAGCACTTAGGAATAAATTGTTTGGTATCAACTTTTAATAATTGTGTTCCGTCTGCACCACGCAAAAAAGGAAAATCAATATACTTGAAAGTACAACTATGGTCGCCAAAAACAGTCAAAGGCAAGTCTGTAATCGGATTTTCAACATCTGTATATCCCGAAATAACTTTGTCTTTTTCTTGTGTAACAACAGGGTATTTTCCAATTTCTTTGATTTCATTATCGGGTACTTTTGCAATACTTCCTTCTATCTTTTGTAAAATATTTTCAATTCTTACCAAATCCCACTTACTTTCTATATCAATTTTTTTCTTAAGCGTAAGCGAAAAGGCTTTGTTAAAATCTTTTCTTGAAAAGTCTAAAAGGTCGGTGAGTTTGGCGTAGCTTACCCAAGTCATAAGGTTTTCAGAAACCTGATAGTTTTTTTCGGTATCCAAAAAGTTTTGCGCAATCCAATGGCTTATTTTGTTTGGGTCGTTTCGGTCTTTTGGGTTGAAAAGTGGCGTTTGGTGCGTTCCTGTGGCATCAGTGTTGTATTTTAGCCCTTCGCTTCCTTTTGCATTCGACCATTCATAGCCCAAGAACTGTTTTTGTTCTTTGTTGTCTGTGGGACTTTTGACAATCAAAACCTTTTGCGGATTGTGATAGGCAAGCATAAAATAGTACAATTTATCTTGTTCTATTTGTCTGATTTTTTCTAAAAGTTTTTTGTCGAGTTCGGTTTGTTGTTCTTTCGGAGAAAGTTTTTTAAAGCTATTTTTCTTTTTCAGATTTAGCACTTCGGTACTTTTCTCAAAATCGGCTTTGTACTCTTTGAAAATATCATATTCCCAAAGCGATTTATCCAATTTTTCCGTCAGAATAAGTTGATAGGTTTCAAAAGGTACTTCTATATGTTTGCAATAATATTTGACTATATCAATATCCAAATACGCTCCTCCGCCTGTTTTGAGTTCGTCTTCCCAATTCTCAAAAAAATCTAAAACCCTATTTTCAAACTGCTCTGCTTGTTCGGGTTTTTGTGCTTTCCTACGCAAAAATAAAACTACCGTATTGGTGCCTGTTTTGCTAAAAGTATTACTACCCAGCTCTACAATACTTACAAAATCAAAGTATTTCAACAAGATTTCACGAGTAGCGACATGCGTTTGGTCGGAATTGGAAAGCACCGAACTTGGGACAATAATCCCCGCTACGCCTTTGGGGGCAAGCAGTTGTTTGGCACGCTCCAAAAAGAAACACTGAATATTTTTGTTTCCCAAATCGGAAACGGTCTGCAAAAGGCTATACTTTTCGCGTTGTTCTTCGGGCAGGGTTTCCAAAAAGTCTTCTACTGCAAAAGGCGGATTAGCGACCAAAATATCAAAACTTTGTTCCTTGATTTGGGGCAGTTCGTCTAAGGCATCATGGGCAAAAACATTGATTTCGCCTTGTCCGTACATATACGCCGAAATTTTGGCTACTTTGGAAAGGCGGCTTTCTTTTTCTATTCCAAAAATATTTCTATAAAAATTGCTTGGCTCTGTTTCTTTGTATTTTTCGATAAAAGGCTTGGTTTGTGCCGCTATTTCGGTTAGAAAGTGTCCCGAACCACAAGCGTAATCAATGGCTTTGGGCATTTCGGGGTGCTTTTCTACGACCTCTTCCAGCGGCAGAGCCATACAAATAAACCTTGTGATGGGAATAGGCGTAAAAAATTGTCCTTCGGATTGTTTGATACCATTGTCGAGGAAATATTCAAACATATCGCCCAAGAATTGATTTTGTGTTGTGGTTTTGAGTCGTAAATCTTGCCAGAGTTCGGCAATTTCTATCAAAATTCGGATATTTTTATCGAAAAGTTTTTTATTATAGACATCTATAAAAGCAAAATCGTTGTTCGTAAAAAATTTGAGCTGCCTAAAATAATCTTTGATTTGCTTTTTGGTAGCGTTCCTTTTTTGCTTTATCGCCCAAAAAGCACTTTCAATTTCGTCGTTGCTGATATAGGTAATTTCTTCGCCCAAGTATTTTTCCATGCCATACTTGTAAAGCCCCTGCAAACGGTCTATAAAATCGAAATAATTATCGTAAGCAATGCCTTTCCAATAAAATTTGAGTTCCTGTGGGTTTTGGGTTTCATCTACAATTTTGCACAAAAAAAGATTAACAAGCACATCAAAGGCATTTTCACGCCCCGAAACGTTGTGTTTTCGTAAAATGGTTCTAAACTTATGATATTTGCCTTCTTCTTTGGTAGAAACGTCTTTTTCAGTTACGTTTTGCAAATCTTCAATCGTGTACTTGTTTTTCCCAATTTGGTAGGCAGGAATGTTGTCCTCAAAAATTCCTTTGGTTGTTTTTTCTAATTGATAAGTTTCTTTCCACACCTTAAAACGTTGTTTGAGGTCTTTTGCCTTTTCAAAAGAAAGTAAATCTTTGTTTTCCTCTAAAATTTTGGGGTTGTCTTTATGTGAAATAATGTAGTGTGAAAGGCTTATTTCATCTGTTTTTTCATCAAAGTCCGAAGCATAAAGGCACAAAAATTCGGTATCAGGAATTTGTTGGGCATACGTAAAGAGCTGTCCGCCGTCTTGCAGCATATATTTCCATGCCTTATTAAATTCGTTTCCTGCCGTTTTGCACTCTATCAGTAGCAAGGGTTTTCCTTCTTGATTTTTGACCAAAATATCGGCACGCCCTCCGCTTGCACCATGCCCAAGTTTCCATTTGGGTTCGAGTTCGATGTGTTGGGGCAAATAACCTTTTTCTAATAGCCTATGCACACACTCAAAGACGACAAAATTTTCGGCAGAGGAAAAATTACAAGTCTGCCTTTCGTTGATAATCATTCCCAAAAATTCAGGATAAATGAGTTCTTTTTTTGAAAAATCGACTTTGAGAAACACATCAGAACCCGCAAATTTTTTGATAAAAATGTTCTTATTTTCTTCAAAACCAAGTAAGGTCAGGAGCGGCTTGAAATTTTGTTCGGTTATCATATTGGTTATATTCGGGAATAAATAGATTGTAGGGGCATAGACCGTTTGGGCAGCCTCTTGCCTCGAGAGCAAAATTAAGTTGGATTCTTTTGTTATGCAAATATATTTTCGCACTCAACTTCTTAACTCCTACAACACAAAGTGTCCAGCTTCTCATTTGCTCCCAACAAAACTGGACACTTTGGTCTTCAAAACCTTATAATTTTTTTAGATTTTTTAACTAAAAATGCTCCCATTCTATAAAAACAGGGACAAGAAAGTCGCTCGTTATCGAAAAAGTAGCAGGAATTTCGAAGGCTATCTTGCCCTCTTTAAAGTCTATTTCCTGATGCGTAAGCGGTTTTGCTCTTAGATTCGTTAGGATTTTATTGGAAAAAGGCAGGTGAGCAGGTAGCTTTTCGATACGATTTAATAGTTCCTCGATGGGGTAGGGCTTTGCGCTAAAAATTAGACAGAGATAATCCTTTCCCTTTGTCGCATCTAAGGTTAGATAGCCTCCTGTTTGTGGCAGGGCAAACTTTTGATGTGTTTTTAGTGGTATTTCGGTATCCTTTCCCATCTCTATTTCCATTAGGTTTGGATACAAAACCTGGACGCGCTGGTGGCTTTTGTCGCCATACAAAACATAGAGATACGCCGCCTTACTGCCCTCTACCGCTATCTGAAATTGTGTTCCCGAAGCATAGCCTTGCAGGGCTTGGTAGGTAGGATAGCGAAATTTGAAAGACATCTCGCCGCCCTTTGAAAGAGGCAACTCTACCTTTGCGGCAAAAAGTGGCTTCGGTTTTAGCTCGCTAATATCGCCAATAATTTCATAAGCAAACTTAAAATAAAGGGCAAAATCGTGATAAGTAACCCAAGTAAAACCCCTGTTTCCCCAATTTTCACCCCAACTGTTCATAATTTCAAATGCACCCCCCAAATACGCATCATCATACCCTACAATGCAGACCGCATGCCCTTCTCTGACCGTTTCGGGGCTTTCGGTAGGCAACCATTGGTTTCGCGCCATATAAAGCGAAGGCGGCGCAAGCAAACCGCCCACAACGGGATTCCCCTCGGCAATACTCTGCTTGACGGCTTGCACACGCGCCTCCTCGTTGTCCTGCCTGCTCCAAAGGCGTGCATAGCTTTTGATGGTATATTTTTGCGCTTCCTGATAGACGCGCTCGGAAATGTAATTGCCACAATCGGTAGGGAAATGACTAAGGGGGGCTACGCCATTGATGCGCATTTTATCGAGTGCGTCCATCAAATAAATGCCCTGCTGACAATTATCGTCTTCGGCTTTTTTTGCAATCTGATACAAAAAACCCGGTGAAAAGGCTATCTTATTGATTTCTGCCGTTTGGCGCAGTCCCAACTTTTTAGCCTCGATGATAGTCCGCGCTGCATAAGCCGAAGTCCAGCCAACACAAGTGCCAAAATTCGCCTGATTGCCTACCTTAGGCGCAAATACTTTGAGCGAAGCCGCGCTGGGCAGTCCGCGCGTACCTACATAACCTTCGCCATTGAGGGAATAAGAAAGATAGGGCTTTTTTAGTGGTACTTGCTCAAAAGTGGCTTCTTCGGCTTCTAAAAGTAGCCCTCCGCCTTTTGAGGCAGGATTTTGACCCTTCGCCTGCTCTAAAAGGCTACAAAGCAAAAGAAGAAGTAGGAAAGAGGTGAAAGGCGGCATTAGGTCTTTTTTTTCTATAAAAAGTGAAAAAAAACGACTTCTTGATGTTCTTAGGTGCATATTGCGATAGGAATTTTATTAGTTTTGAGGCAAATTAGCTCTTATTCGTTCCTGAAAAGGTGGTCTTTTGCTTCGAAAACGCAAAAAAAACAGACAAATTCTTTCCTTTCGTCTGAATTTGGGTTTAAATTGCAGCACAAACTTAGCCTTGTAAGAGAACCGCTATTTTTTGCCGTTCTAAGTTACGCTTTGTAGGCAAAAATGTTTATCTTGCTTGCTTCTTATCCTAAACCTTTTTTCACTCCCCTTTTCTACCCTTCTATTTCGCATATAAACCTATTCTACCGATGACAAAATCAAGTTTCCGCGCTTTTTCCGCTGCCTGCCTTGCCCTTTGTTTGCTTCTGACCCTTACCCATTGTACCAATACAAAAGAGGAGGCACTCAAAGCCTCACGCGAAATTATCCTCGAACAAGACAAAGAAATAGAAGCCAAAAAGAAAAGAATTGACACCTTAGAACAAGCCATTCGCGCCATCAGCCAAGCTCGCGACAACGCCTCAGCGCAGGCAGATACCCTGCACGACTACCAGAGCGAACTCAAAAGCAAAGCCACCGAATTAGAACAAACCATTAAAGAGTATCAAAGTTTATTGGCTAAAAAAGAAAACGAATTTAGGGAGTATCGCAATTTGGCTCTCGAAGAGAAAAAAGTAGCCGAAATCAGAGAAGAAAAGAAAAAACTCCTCGCCGACAATGAGTTTATGGTCAATAAAATCAAACAACTCAAACAAATGAAGGAAATAAACGAAGTCATGAACGGACTAACCGACATCATCGAGAAAATTCCTCCCTTCAATAAGTTTGACTGCTATTATCGCGATAAAAAAGACCTGCTCAAAAACACCAGCCAAAAGGAAGGATATAGCCCCAAATTGTTGCTCATGGAAGAAGGCGGCATCTATCCGATACAAGACATAGGCGAAGTTTTGGTAGATTTAGACCTTAATTTTTTCAAATTGAAGGGAAATCCTACACAAGCCAATATTACCCTCTGTTTATACGAGCAAGGCAAAGATGTGCCACTATACTGTCAAGATGAAATCTTTGAGAGCGAGCGCAAGCGCATTGTTTGGAAACAGTCGGTAGAAAAAACCTTTCAGGCACAATCTTATTATTTCCAAGTACGCTACGGCGACCAAATCCTGACCGAACCTTATCGCTTTTCTGTGAAAAAGTAAGATTTAAAATAAAGGATAAAATCGTTTTTACTCAAAACTAATATGACCGTATTCCTACTAAAACACAGCCGTTTGTCCTCTCTTGTGAAAGGGATAATGGTTGTGTTTGTGTTTTTATTTGGTTTTTACATAAAACCGATAAAAGCACAAGAAGAAAAGCCACAGTATCAAATTGTAGCACATTTTACCAAAGAAAACAGCCCGCTTCCAAACGACTTTGTCCAAGATTTAGTCCTGACTCCACAAGGGCAAGTATGGATTGCGACAAATGAAGGCTTGGGTCTGATGGATACGCAAGGCAAAACCCTGACAGATGCCGCCCTTGCTGCCTTACATCTGCCTACCGATTCGGTGCAACTTTTTTTTAGCAGGGTACTAAAAAAGGGGATTCGCAGCTTATTTTGGGACGACGAAAGCCAATCGCTTTGGCTTGGCACTTATCAAAATGGTTTAATTCAGAAAAAGGAACAGTATTTTTACGCCTATACCCAAAATTTTGAAGAACAACCCCCCATTATTACTATCGCTTTGGAAAGGCACAAGCAAAAAGTTTTTGTCTGGTTTGGCACAGAAGAAAAAGGGCTTTTTTGTGTAGAAATAAAAGACCAAGATTTGAAGCAGGCGCAAGCCCTGCCCCCACCTTTCCAAATTCTAAGACATCCGAACCAAAAAATTAAGCGCGTCTTTCAAATTTTGAAGCCTAATCACAATACAAATGAAAAATGGATTGCGACAGAAAAAGGGCTTTTCACCTACGACGGCAAAAAGTGGAAAATGGTCAGTCCGCATCTAACCCATGCCCTCTACTTTGACGAATTTGAGGAATGGGGCAGCGACTATCCTAAAAAAGGAAAAATTCCTGCCACGCTCTACCTAAGCCAGACCGAAAATCAGCAGCCTGTTTTTTATCAAAATCAGGAAAAGGAAACTTCAAAAGATTTGCACCTGCAATTTCGCCAGATGCTTATTGATGAGCAGGGAACACTTTGGGGAGCGTCGTCCTTTGGCTTACTTTTCCGAATAGCGGCTAAAAAAGAAGGGGCAAGCAAGTGGCAAAAATCGCCGCTATTGCCTACTTTGCCTATTTCGGTGCTGCGGCGCGACAAGGCAGGCAGAATTTGGGTAGGCACAATGGGGCAGGGAATTTTTGTCCTCGAAAATATAGACAAATCGGATAAAACAAAGGTAGAAAATGTAGCAGATAGCCTGCAAAATCCGCTCACTACTAAAACCTTTGTCATCGAAGGGCAGTCTATCAAAGTAGGTGAAATATTGGATTTGAAGGTGCAATTTCAACGTGCCAGTGCCGAATTAAGCGATTTTGGCTCTTTGGAAGCCTTGCTCAATTTGATGCGTCAGAATCCTACCTTAGAAATAGAACTTTCTGGACATACCGACAATGTAGGCGACGAACAAATCAATTTGCAACTTTCAAAGGATAGAGCCGATTCCGTCAAGGAATTTCTTATCTTGCATGGCATAGAAGAAAGGCGCATCAAGACAAAAGGCTATGGCAGCCAAAGACCCTTGAATGCAAATCTGACCGAAAAAATGCGCAGAGAAAATAGGCGCGTAGAGCTAAAAATTGTGGCGGAATAGTGGGGCGAAATAATTTTGTTATCACCAAATCGTTCTTGTCTTTTGTTATATTTTATCTTTGAAAATGAAAACTTCCTATCTAAAACTTATCATCTTACTTTTGGGTATCACCTCTTTGGGTTTGCTTGGCGTGCAATTTTATTGGCTCACCGAAATTCGTGATGCTGCACAGGAGCGATTTGGGCAAGAAGTCAGGCAGGTGCTAAGTCGTGTCGTTATGCTCTTGGAAAGGCAGGAAGCGGTTATTATCTCAAAAGAATTGCTCGAAAAGCAGAACGATATGCAGATGCTCGGCAAGCCACAAGGAGAAAATACGACCGATAGTCTAAGCCGCGACTCGCTTCAAGGCGATAGTACAAAATTTTTGCTGAATATAGAATTGGTCTATGCAGATGGAAATTTTCAAGTCTATCCGAAGTCTTTAAGTCCTGCCTACAATGCCACACAAATAGAAGGGGCAAATCCTGCGGTGCGCCACTTCAAACAATATCAGCGCAAACTCGATTTTATCAATGCCGTTTTGCAGCGCGTCAATGAATCGGAGCAACCCATAGAAAATCGCGTATCTTATACCATCATAAATTCCCTTTTGCAAAAAGAATTAAAGCAAAAAAACCTAAACTTAAAATATGAATTTGCGCTGGTAGATAATCAAACTCAACAGGTCTTTTATGCCTCCTCCACTTCGCCCCAATTCAAATGGGACACAACCCCTTGGAAAGTGCGCCTTTTTCCCAACGATTTGCGTATCCACGAAAATTATTTGTACGTTATCTTTCCCGAAGAAAAGAGTTATGTAACGGCAGATTTGATTTCGGCTATGTTTACGGGCGGTGTTTTTGTGCTAATTATGGTCGCTTGTTTTGGGGTCGTGATTTGGACAGTCTTTCAACAGAAGCGAAATTCGGAGGTAGTCAATGATTTTATTAGCAATATGACGCATGAATTTAAAACGCCAATTTCTACCATTCGTTTGGTTTGCGATATGCTCAAAGAGCCACTTGTGCGCCAAAATGAGGAAAAATACAAACATTACCTTTCTATGGCAGAATCGGAAAACAAGCGGCTCGAAACGCAGGTACAGCGCGTGTTGGATATGGCAAAATTAGACAAGAAAGAGTACAAGCTAAAAATTACGACGATAGATGTGCATGAGCTTATCGAGGGCATTGTAGATAGCATGCAAATTCAGATAGCACAGCGCAACGGTTTTATCGCCTCCTACCTCGATGCCGAACAGCCACTAATAGAAGCCGATGCCGTTCATTTGCGAAGCATGCTCATGACCCTGCTGGATAACGCCAACAAATATTCGCCCACTGCGCCCGACATCGCTATCCAAACACAAAATATAAAAAACGGCATAGAGATTCGCATTAGCGACAAAGGACAAGGCATTGCTAAAAAGCATTTGGTACGCATTTTCGAAAAATTTTATCGCGTGCCGACAGGAAACTTACACGACGTAAAGGGCTTTGGCTTGGGCTTGGCTTATGTCAAAATGATGGCAGCCGCTCACCATGGCACTGTTTCGGCGGAAAGTGAAGGCGAAGGAAAGGGTAGTACCTTTGTCCTATTTTTGCCCTATCAAATGGAAAAAGATTGATTTATGTTGCAAATGTAGGGACAAGGCACTGTGTTGTCCTAAGTGAGATTGAAATAAAAAAAGGCGTTGTTACAACGATAAAAGCCTTAAATACACCCCACCCCAAACCCCTCCCCCAAAGGGAGGGGCTTTGATTCGGCATCATTTTTTTATGCGAGCATAAAAAAATGATTCGGTTTTCGAACCCTCCCCTATGGGGGGAGGGCAGGGTGGGGGTTCAGCAGGTTTGCGCGAAGCACAAAACTCCGTTTTTTGACATTCTGACTCTTGTAACAACCCCATAAAAAAGGGGTTCAGACCCAAAAAGCAGTTTTTTTAAAAAACTTAACATTACTAAGTAGTTACGCGCGAAGCTGGAGCTTCGCGCTACAAAAAGAGATTAAAGCGGAATATATAGCACTTTTTTGCTTTCGAAAAATTCCTCCTCAAAAAAATCCGCAATTTCTATCAGACGGATATGATGTTTGAAATCCGCTAACTCCTCTTTCAAATCGCCGCCTTTTAGGTATAAAATGCCATTTTTCATTTCGCCTTCTTCCAACTGGGCTTTTCGTCTGATGAGCTTTCTTACCCAATGAAAAAACACTTTTATATCCGTAACGCCACGTCCCAACACAAAATCATAGTAATTTTGGGGCAGGGTTTCCCCCCTTTTTTGTTCGGCAACTACATTTTTCAGACCCAAAGCAGCAGCAACTTCCTGTACCACTTTTATCTTCTTTCCAATAGAATCTACCAAATGAAAAGAGGCTTCGGGAAAAAGAATGGCTAAGGGAATACCGGGGAAGCCGCCCCCTGTTCCTACGTCTAAAAGGCGGTCATTTGGCTCGAAAGATGCTACTTTTCCTATGGCTAAGGCGTGTAAGACGTGCCTTTCATAGAGATTTTCGATGTCTTTGCGTGAAATGACATTGATTTTTTCATTCCATTCGGTATAAAGCGGCAGGAGTGCCTCAAATTGCGAAATTTGAGTATCAGAAAGCTGGGGAAAGTATTTTTTTATGAGTTCCATCGTGTATAAAAAACCGTTTGTATGGTCAATATTTTTTAAATGACATCTTTTTTATCTTTCACTAAATCATAGAGCAATTCGCGTGCGCGGTGCAGCTGGGCTTTTACCGTTCCCAAAGGTGCTTCCAATTCTTCTGCAATTTCTTCATAAGAAAGTTCATCAAAATAGCGCAATTCTACCAAACGTTTGTATTTGGCAGGCAGCATTTCTACAAAATGGCGTACAAATTCGGCTTTCTGTGTTTTTATTGCCTCTTCCTGTGGGGTGGGCGTTTGGTCGCGCACTTCCATCATCATCGCCTCCCCGTTGTCATTTTTATAGGAACTATGAATACTTGTTGTTTCTAATTTCTTTTTTCGGATAAAATCTATACAATTATTGGTAGCGATACGAAAAAGCCAAGTGCTGAAAGTGTATTCTTTTTTGAACTTTTTTAGGTTTCGAAAGGCTTTTGTAAAGGCTTCAATGGTCAAATCTTCGGCATCATCGGTATTTTTTACCATCTTCAATAGCATAAAATAGACCGAATTGCGGTATTTGTTCATCAATTCGGCGTAGGCACGCTCATCTCCTTTGACGGCTAAGTCTATGAGTTCGAAGTCTTTTTGTGCTTTGTTAGAAAATTGTTTGTCCAGCTCTTCGTTGGGGTCGTTTTTGTTTATTTTTTCCATGTGGTGTGTGGGCTAAAAAAGGCAGTAAGGGCGGTGAAGGGATAGTAGAGAACAAAAAACAGCTCAAAAAACGGCAAGGTGAGTACCGCAAGCGAGTAGGCTAACTTTCGAGTAATTAGATGCAAAACAAGCGAAAATATTACATAACGAAACAGATACAATGCCCCTGCTTCTATTCCCCATTTTGTACCTAAGTATATCCATGACAAAGTTACATAAAAACCTATTAAGGAGAGTAAAAAAAATGCTAAATGCAGGCGGATATTCGTCCGATAATAGTTGCCTGCCGCCAGATGCCTTTTCTTTTGCAAAAACCAAGCCCACCAAGTTGTCGGTGCGTCTGAAAAGGTATGGCTATCTGATTCTGTCAGAATGGCAGTATTTTGCGCCTCTGCTGCGCCCTGCACAAAAAGGTCGTCATCACCACTTTTAAAATGCCAATGTTTTGAAAATCCCCCTTTTGAAAGAAATAACGACTTCCGATACGCCAAATTTCGCCCTACGCCCATATAGGGTTTTCCCTTTAAAGCAAAACTTAGATACTGCAAGGCTGTCAGGAGTGTTTCCCATTGTACTACCCAATTGAGCAGCGTAGGGGCAACGCGATAAGGGGAAACTCCTAATACGATTTGCACTTTTGAGTCTTCCATTTTTTCTACAAAAAACTGTATCCATCTTTTGCTTTTTGGCAAACAGTCTGCATCTGTAAGTAGGAGTAAGTCGTAACGGCTTTCCAAAATTCCTGCATTTAAGGCTCTTTTCTTACCTCCACTATCCGCTAAGGTTTGTAGTGGCAGATAGCGCAGGAAAGGTATTTTTTTTTGGTAAGACTCCAAAATTTCTTTTGTCTGGTCGGTAGAAAAGTCATCGACGATTAAAATTTCAAAGAGAGGATAATCCTGTTCCGCTAAGTTTTCTAACAAGGCAGGCAGGTTTTGCGCCTCATTTTTGGCTGCAATCACGATAGAAACCCCAATAGGTGCGTCTTGTTTCGAATGTAAAGTAGGGCGTTGTGTTTTTTGGAGTTGAATACTTAGTTTTCCAAAATAAAAAACTATAAAATATAACTGTATGACAAAACAAATTAGAAAAAAAATAAAAGTAAGGTTCATAATGTTCAACTTCTCTATTTTGGGCAGAAAGAATAGGCTCGAAGTGGCAAAAAAAGCATATCTTTGGGGCGCACCTTGAAATATAGACCCATTTCGAACCACAAAAACCATAACAAAGAAAAACAATGAATGTAAGATTATCGCTTCAACCTGTTTTCGCCTTTCTGATAATTTGGACTTCTTTTTTTTCAAATTTTTCAGACGCAAGGGCGCAAGATAGGCTTTTTTCGGTCGATTCCCTTGAAACCAACTTCGATAACAGCATCAACGCCCTATTTTTTTATGATTGGATAGAACTCTACAATCACAGCGGACGCGATTTGCCGCTACGTTGGGTCAGAACGTACAAAGACATACCAGCAGGGTGGCGTACCCAAACGCAAGATATACAAAATTTCCATGCCGAAGAAATAGATAGTGCCGATTTTATTTTACCTTTGGAAAATACAAATGCTAACTTTCTTTTAGTTCATTTTTTTCCAAATCGTACCACAGATACCGCTACTGTTATCCTGCGCGTTTTCCCTATTGAAGCCCCTGAACAAGCCCTAACTCTTACTTATGTCGGCAGGACGCGACAGCCGCTTGCCTTAGATGAAATTGCGACAAAAGAAAATCCGCTCATCGTTTTCCCTAACCCACTTCAAGGGGAAGAGAAAATTCGACTACAAGCACCAAGAAAAGGAAAGTGGCAACTTTTTTTTCAGCAACAATTTATAGAAGCAGGAAATTATCCAAATCCAGAAACGCAAGCCCGACTTTCGCTACCGCCTACAAAGGGAATTTATTATCTACTCTTTTTTCCCGAAAATCTTTCAGAGGTTTGGGTCAGAAAAATTATTCGCCTTTGAGAAAGAAAAGCCCTTAGCTCCAATCGTTCATTGTTTGGAATTAAAGGCTTTTTAAACGGCATTTAAACGTCGCAATTCCTACAACTCCCTATTGTTTTTATGTTTTTGTATAACATCCCGCAAATATATCTTTGCGGGATTTGTTATTATGGTATGAATAAGATTTTTTGGGGATTGCGACTTTTGTATATTTTAATTTGCGATTGCGGCTTTTTTTTTGAAACTTTGTCTTTTCAATCACCCTCATTCATATCATATCCCTATGAAGTTCTTTGTAGATACTGCTAATTTGCAAGAGATTGCAGAATGTAAGGCGTTAGGCGTTTTAGATGGCGTAACGACCAATCCAAGTTTGATGGCAAAAGTGGGCATTACAGGTAAAGATGCTATTTTTGCCCATTACAAGGCTATTTGTGAGATTGTGGGCGAAGGTGATGTAAGTGCGGAGGTCATTGCTACTGATTTTGAGGGCATTGTAGCGGAAGGCGAAGCCTTAGCCGCCATAGACCCTAATATTGTAGTAAAAGTACCGATGATAAAAGATGGTGTAAAAGCGATTAAATATTTTACTGAAAAAGGAATTAAGACAAACTGCACACTGGTTTTTTCGGCAGGGCAGGCTATTTTAGCAGCAAAGGCAGGTGCTACTTATGTTTCGCCTTTTATTGGGCGTTTGGACGATATTGGCGCAGATGGCTTGGGTTTTATCGAGCAACTTGTCAGAATTTTTGATAATTACGGCTTCGAAACAGAAATTTTGGCGGCTTCTATTCGCCACACAACGCACCTTATTGCCTGTGCCGAAATGGGCGCGGATGTCGCAACCTGCCCTGCTTCGGTGATTATGGGGCTATTAAAGCACCCACTAACGGATTCAGGATTGGCAACTTTTTTACAAGATGCGAAAAAATTAAGCCTTTAAGTCTATTAAAGCCTACTAATTAGAAAATACTAAAAAAGCTAACAGTTTTTAAAACTGTTAGCTTTTTCTTTTCTTATTTTTTGTTTTCCTATTCTTTGTAGCGTTTTTATTCTATTAAAATGCCACTTTGGAAAATCTTTTCTTTTGTATAAATGCGAATTTGATACCAACCGCGAGCCAAACTGCTTTCAAGTGTTAGCTGATAATGCCCTATGCTTTGCATCTCAAAAATAGGACTTGCGACTTTCCTACCTGTGGCATCATAGAGTTCTACCTTTTGCAGGGCAACACTGCTTTCAACCCCATTTCCAACTCCTTCAAAACGCAGGTTTAAAATATTTTGGGTAGGATTTGGAAAGAGAACAAGGGAAAGGTTGCCTTGCGAAATAGGCACGTCGAGTGCCGTAACGGATACTGTTTTGGGTGCAGAAAGTGCCAAACAGCCACTTTCGAGCATCAATTCCAAACGGTATTCGCCCGAAACTTGCACTTGCAAGATAGAATCATTTGCACCTGCCAACGCATTTCCATCGCGATACCATTGGCGCGTGAGGACAGTTAGATTCTGGGTAGGATTCTGCGCCTGCGTTTGGTCTATGAGCAAATTTGCATTTTGGACAAAAATAGGCTCTACCACGCCTACGCGAATTTCTATCTCCTCTGTTTTTCTATTACAACCGCTTGCCTCTGAAATTTGGACAAAATAACGCCCTGCCAAAGTAGTAGTTAGGCTTGCATCTGTGGCAAAAGCCAAAGGAAGCCCATTTCTGAACCATTGGTAGCGGAAACCTGCTATATTTTCCACCTGCATGCGTACCCTGACCTCTTGTGCCTGACAAAAACTAAGCGGGTCTTGCGTTTGAATGGCAAGCAAGGAAGAGTCGCAATCTATCTGAACTTCTATATTGCGACGGCGCAGCGTTAGATTTGGCACAAGGTCGTTTTTGACTAAGGCAAAATGCACGCCTGCCCAAGTGTAGTTGGCGCGTGTAGTGCTTCGTTGGGCGTTGGTCTGATTGAAAATAAAAGTATTGTCCTGATACCATTGATAGCGATTGAAACGCCCTTCCGTTTGAACGGCAAAACTAAGCGGCTCGCCCAATTCCACTAAAATTGTGAGAGCTTCATTGATGTCGGCTTGGGGCGAATAGTTAAATTCAGAAAGCTGACGGTTTGCAGCTGCCATCAAAGGCTCGAAATCGCCAAAATCCAACGCATTTCTATCTACCGAAACCTTGTCTAAAAGCGGAGGGAAAGCCTCTGTAAAGTTGAGAAGTGCGTTATCGGACAGGGCAAAACTTCTAAGGGCAGGTAGGGTAGCAAGAGAAAAAGGCATATTGACAACTTTATTGCTCGAACCTTCCCAAGTTTGCAAAGCATCGAGGGTTTCCCAAGCGGCAGGAATGACTGTGATTTGATTGTAGTCGAAATAAAGCGTCCGCAGGCGGCTTAGGTTTCCAATTTGGGCAGGTAGGCTTTCAAATTGATTGTGGCTTAGGTATAAATTTTCTAAGCGGCTAAGATTGCCTATGTTTTCGGGCAGGCTTGTCAGTCTATTTTGCGAAAGCCAAAGGGTTATCAGGTCTTGCAATCTTTCAATTTCGGTAGGAATTGCACCCGAAAAAGCGTTTTTGCTCAAATCGAGGTACTGCAAACTGACCAAATTGAAAAAGGTCGGAGGCAATGTGCCTACCAGCTGATTATCAAAGAGATTAAGATAGCGCAACTGGCGCAAAATGCGAATAGAATCAGCAAAAAACACATCAGGAATAGAGCCGCTTAGGTTGTTGCTGCTCAAATCAATTTCGGTAACAACGCCATTTTCAAACTTAATCCCCTCCCAAGTAGCGACGGGGTCTTCAAAGTTCCACTTTCTAAACCAATTTTCGCCCCCTGTGGCTTGATTAAACAAGACCAACACGAGCGAGTCGGCAGTAGGTACAAAGGGCAAAACATTGACTTGAATATCATTTCGAATCAAGGTAAGGTCTGTAGCGACGGTATTTCGCACCCAACAAGTATAAATACCTGCCGCCTGTGGCGTTACATTTTCTAAAAGCAAAGTAGAAGCCGTCTGCCCTGTCAAAGGTTGATTGTCTTTGTACCATTGATAGGTATTGAAATTTCCGTAAGTGCTGACCTGCAAAGTGGTGTCGTTGCCCTGCAAAATTTCGATATACTGCTGGTCGTTGATTTTGGCTTGGTTGCTATAAATCCAATTCGGCAGCGCACTTACGTTGGGTTCGAAAGATTCGAAGTCTAAATAGTTGCCCGAAGTATTGAAATTGAGAGCAGGAAAGGAAAAATTCTGCACCGAAGTAGGCACTACGCCTCTTAGGTTGTTGTTGGAAAGATTGAGCGCAATGACTGAACCATTACAAATTTCTACGCCTGCCCAATTCAAGACAGGTTCGGTCAAATCCCAAGTATTTGTCCAATTCGTGCCTGCCGTATTCTGGTAAATATCTACTAAAATAAGCGAATCGGCTTCCGAAACAAAACGCTCCAAACGCAGGACTTCGATTATCGGACTTATATCGGTACAAATGGCGGCACTGTTTGAATTATTGGTAGTCAGATTTGCCTGTGCAGATACTATCCTACGCAAAAAGAAGGCAGAAGGCACTTCTACATTTTCTAAATAAGCCGAATCGGAAAGAAACGACCAAGTATTGCCATCAAAAGACTGTTCCCAACGAAAACGAATAAAAGGCGCGTCAGAAGAAGCAGGCATAAGGCTATCGCTTTCTATCAAAATAGAAACCATTTCGCCTGCACAAACCTGATAAGAAGCCTCAAAAAGGTTAGAACCGAAATAGGCAGGGACAACGAAATCTTCAAATTCATCGAAAAAGGCACTGTTATTACAATCTCTCAATTCTACCTGATATGAAAATACGCTTTGGCGTGGCAGCAAAGTATCATAGACAAAAGTATAAGTATTTGCACCAAAAACCACTGCGCTAAGGCTATGGATAGTGGTGTAATTGGTCAGATTGTCTTGACGATACTTAAAATCGAGAGATACGAATTGCGAATCGCTGCTATTGAGGTTGATTTGAGCCGTAAAGCGCAGCAAGACCGAGTCCATAGAATAGTCGCAATCCAAGTATTGCACAGGCAGAGCCACTACGCTATTTGCGCCACAAGTGGCTTGATTGGGCGGCGTTGGAGCTAAGGTAGTGGTGGCAGAGGTAATGGGCAAAGAAAAACAAGTATCGCCCACTGCAAGGACGCGATACGCCGCCGCAGTATAGAAATATTCCGTTTGGCTTGCCAAGCCTGTATGCAAGAAGCTATTAGGGGCGGCAGGCAGGTATAAAGTTTGGATATGAACAGGCGCAAGGGTATTGGTATCTACTTGAATTTTGAAGCCATCAATAGCAGGCGAAAGCGGATAAGCGTCCCAAGTGAGATTGATGCTTGCCGCATCGAGGGCTACGGCAGAAAATCCGATAGGCGCGTTGAGCATTTCTGCACCACTACTTTCATACGCACCCAACTCCACATTTGTATCAATGATTCTATTCTGACCTGCTAAATCGAACGAGGTTTCCACAATGGCGTTATCTCCTGCTTCAAGGGCGGGCGAACCACAATTAGAAAAAAGACGATAATCGTCTTGGGCAGGGTCTAAAAAGCGAGGGTCTTCGAAGATAAAACCAAAAGCACTGCCGTCTTGTACCAAATTGGTCGCTGCGGGCATGATGTCGGGAAAAATGCCTGTAAATTCTGACGAAATGCCGCTATTGTCGCTTCCGTCGCGTTCATTGTCCCAAAAGATGCAGTTGTAAATTTCAAGTCCATTCGAGGAAAGCTGATTGTATAAAGCACCCCCTTGACCTGCCCCACTAAGCCCTGCTACGTTATCGGCAAAGGTTACATTGACAAATTTGGTAGGCGGCGTGCCTGCGTCGTTGAAGATAAAGATTGCGCCTCCGTCGCTACTTGCTTCGTTATCGTGCAGAAGGCAGTCCATGAGCTTAAATTGCGAGTTGGAAGCATTGATAGCTCCGCCTTGTCCGTTGCTGGCTTGGTTTTCTTCAAAAATGGAACGTGTAATATTGAAACCTGTCGTTCCGTCTGTGATTACGATTGCGCCGCCGCCAAAAACGGCAGAGTTGGATTCGAAATAACAGCTATCGAGGTTGATATTAAAGGCGTTGTCGGTTACGTACAATGCGCCCCCTGCAAATTGCGCCGTATTGTCTTTAAAATTACACTTTGAAAAGGAAACAAAATTGATGTTTCCATAAGCCAAAAACGCGCCTGCACTTCCCAAAGAACTGTTATTTTCAAAGACACAACTATCAAGACTAAGGGAAGTATCGCCTCCCATTCGGGTAAGGGCAAATGTTCCGCCATCTTCGTTGTCTGTCCCTATAATTTGGTTGTCTTCAAAAAGGCAGTTAAAAAAGTTTCCGCTGGTAGCATTAAAGTCGGGATTGTAGAAAATGGCTGCTCCGTTTGCAATGGCTTTGTTGGCGATAAAATTGCAATTTCTCACGTCTAAATCGCCCGAAATGGCGTGAATTGCGCCTCCTTCGGCATCGAGGCTTGTGCCTATGGCGTTGCCTTGTGAAAAGGTTAGCCCATCGAGGTAGAGTTCTGTGTCAAAATCCGCTTGAATATAGAGGATATGGTAGGCATTATCAGAATCATCTCCTGTAATTCCTATATCACCACTCAAAATGGTAGGATTGGCAGCAAAATCGCGCAAACTTATATCGCCATCTGCTGCACTGGTCAGATTATCGGGAAAACCGCCTAAGATGCGAATTTCGTCATGCGTGTCATTCAATAAAAAAGTTTGTGTTTGTGGCAGCGTACCGATTTGATTATCAGGAAGATATGTGCCTTCTGCTATCCATATTTCTCTACAACCGTCATACAAATCAAGTGCTTCTTGTAGCGTTCCTACAGGCGAATCCCAAGAATCGCCATTTCCACTTGCGCCTGCTCTCACATAAATCACAGGGGCAGGCGAAGGTGCGCTTTGGGCTTCACGCGCTCCAATGTCCATTGTGCCATCAAAGATACGGGGGTTTCCAAAATCGTCTGTGCTGGGAACGGCAAGCCCATTATCACCTGCATTAAGGGCAGGCGAGCAAGGTTTGGGCAAAAGAAAAAGTGGGTCTTGATTGAAATCAGATTCCCAAAAATTAGGGTCTTCCGTTAGGGCAGTGTTAAAGCCTCCCTCTACGATATTATTGGCTTCTATCAAAGTTGCTGTGCCTCCAATTTGGGGGTCTGTTTCGGCGAAGTTTCCCCAAAAAATACTACCCTGAATCGCCACTGTGCCACCATCATAGTAAAGACCGCCACCCTGCGCACTTGTACCTAAACAGGCATTTTTTACTACCGTACAAGCCAAAAGGCGTGTCGTGCTGCTATTGCTATAAATGCCGCCGCCTGCTACGGCGTTGTTGAAAGTTTGGTTTTCGAAAAAGATGGTATTGGCAAATTCCACAATAGAATTGAGGACAAATACGCCGCCGCCGTTGCTCAAATTTACCGAGTTGTTTTCTATCCTACAATTTTCAAAACGGTTATTAACGCTTTCCAAATAAACGCCGCCCCCTGAATTATCAGCGTAATTGTTTCGGATAAAACAGTTGCGAACAGGCACTTGTGAGTTTTGTAAGAAAATGCCACCGCCATTGTTATCAGGTGCTGCACCTACGGCAAAACCGTTTTCTATGGAAAAACCGTCTATAATTGCGGTATCGTCTATTCCAATGCCTTGAAAGATATGGTTTTGTCCTACCGACCTTTGAATTTTAGAGCGCGTCGAATCGGTTAGTACCCTATTATTTGGGTCTTGTTCAAAACCTCTAAAACCGCCGTACCATTTTACATTATTTTGTAAAGTAACAGTTGCGCCTGCCTGCGAGGAGGTATAGTAGTTAGTTTCATTTCCTTTTGTCCAAACTTCAATATTAGGGCAGGTAGCCGAAATGATATTGATATTGCCCAAGATAGGGTCTAAATTACCATTTCCGAAGGCTAAAACCCAAGTTGAACCGTTAGAAATATCAGGGTTGCTCCCTTCGGTTTGGGCGTAAAAAATGTATTTGTCTTGATATTCGTATGCGCCTTGGTCTATGTTGCCATTCAGACGCGCAAGCCCCGAAAAGTCGTAAGGTAGGTTTTCAGCTACATCACCGTCAGCGTCTATGTCTAATAGGTCGGCAATAACGGTAGGCGTTGCGATAGAATTGATAGTTGGCTGATTGCAAAGCGGACGCAAATCGTCGGAAGAAATAAAAATAATCGTCGAATTATCGTTAGAGCCGTAGGCAGGTGTTTGTACCAAAGTAGAACCTGTAACGTCTTGTGCTGCCGTAACATGAAAAGCACCCGAAACGCCATCTTCGGTATTGTCCTGAAAAATGCAATGCCTGACGCTGGTATTAGCCGTAATACGCACAGCCTCACCTACCTGTGAGTCGTTCCCTACAAAGGTAGAATAAGCAACTATCGCATTTGCTCCTGCTACAATTTGCAACGCCCCTGCCTGATTAAGAGAAAGGTTGTTTTGAAAAATGGTATTGGCAAAGACACTTGCTACCGTACCTGCGCTACTTAGAAAAACGCCCCCTGCATCTTGCAGACTTTCATTGTTTTTAAAATAACTATTGAAAAGGTAGGTTTCAGCCGTATAAACTGCGCCACCTCTAAAAACAGAACCCGTAAAATAAGTGCCTGTAATCAGGTCTGTAACCTGATTGTTCAAAAAATAACAACCTGCCATGTGCAAACGATTGGCATTTAAGCCTGCACTATAAACTGCGCCGCCCTCTGCCACCACATTGCCTGTGGAATTGTCAATAGAAACGACATTCCCCTCAAAAAATACATTCCGCATCTGGATAGGCGAATTGCCTTGATGATAAATCGCACCGCCCTGCCCAAGTTGTGTTCCCGCGCTGGTATATTCTACGCTCGAATTGGCAGCATTATTTCGGAAAATGCTCCTCCTGATGCCACAAGGCGAATTGTTTAAATAAATAGCTCCCCCTTGTACGGTATTGCTTAGGCTTAAATCCTGTGGGTTGTTAGCCACTACACTATTTTCCTCGAAACGCGAATCGAGAACTACAAGCGTGCTATTTTCGGCGTAAATTGCGCCACCTTTTAAAATAGGCGAAGTCGTTAGAAAGGGAGCAGCCCCATCAAAGGTTTCGATTTTGTTTTGTATAAATGCGGTATTTTCCAAATAAATATCTGACGAAAAGGCGACAAAGGCAGCCCCTCGCGCTTCTACGGAAGGTGAAGAACCCGATATGGCTATGTTATTTTCACGAAAAAGACAAGACACAATAGAAACGGTACTATTGTTTGCTACTGCACCTGCCCCCGAAGTAGCAGCTACGCCGTCGCGCAAGAGAAAACCGTCTATCCTGACTTTGCTATCATTGATTTCGAAAATTCTATTTGTCGCATTTCCTTCAATAGTAGTAACATAAATTTCGGGGTCGCGCTCGGCAAAGGTAGGGGCTGAAAATTGGTCGAAGCCGCCATAAATCGCCAAAGAGTCGAGGTTATTAAGGCTAAGGGCAGGCGTGGCAAGATAAGTGCCTTGTTCTACATAAATGCGTACCAAATTTCCGCCTGTGGCAAGGGGGGTAGCCGAAATAATGGCTTGGTCTATGGTTTGAAGGGCATTATCCCAATCTAAGCCTGTATTGGCATTATTGCCAAACGCACTAACGTAAAAAGTGGTCTGTGCCGAAATTTGGGTAGAAAGCAAAAAAAAAGAGAGCAGGAAAAAAGAAAATCCAACCTTTTGTAGTAGTGTTTGCATGAGTTTTTTGTAATAAAAAAAAGAGGGTAATGTATTTGGTCTGATTTAAATCTTGAAAGCTATCTCAAAGATACGATTTTTTGCCCCAAATGGTTCTTTTGGCACTCAAAGCTTACATAGAAGGCATATTTTCGCCTACTACTCGCTTTTGCTGCCAAAGGGTTTTATCCTTTTTCCTATTTATTTGCGCTATTTTCGTAATTTTGTAGCGGCTTCTAAAAAAGATTTTCCTACCCTTTTGGCATTTTAAAGATGACTTCAAACCAGAGAAAAAACATCATATACAGCCTAATTTTGATAGGCAGCATGGCGGCAGTATTTTTTTATAGAAAATACCAAGCCTCCGAAAAAGCGAAGTTGGAATTGGCGCAAGCCGCCCAACAAAAAGAACAAGCCGCCCTCGACGGACTCTTTCTCTACCAACTGCAAGGCGAGGCTATGGGTACAACTTACAACATCAAGTATCGTATCGCCGAAAAAGACCTTCCAGAAGCTACACAAATGGCACTCAAAAATCAGATAGATTCGCTTTTAGATGTCTTCAATTTGAGCCTTTCTACTTACATTTCCAACTCTGAAATTAGTAGGTTTAATCAATTTGAAAAGGATAGTATTCATTTTTCACTACCCTATTTCTACCCTGTCCTGCAAAAGAGCAGGGAAATTTATGAAATTTCGGCAGGAGCTTTCGAACCTACCCTTTCCCCTCTGATTCGCGTTTGGGGCTTCGGCGAGATGGAAGAACCCGAAAAAGTGCCTACCGCGCAGGTAGATTCTTTGCTTCAATACGTGGGTTTTGATAAGATAGAATTTGATAGCCTTTCGGTTCGCAAAAAGAAAAAAGGCGTAGGACTTAATTTCAACGCTATCGCGCAGGGCTACGGTGTCGATATTGTTTGCGATTTTCTAAGCCAAAAAGGATTTGAGCATTATATGGTAGAAATTGGGGGAGAAGTGCGTGCAAAAGGTACAAATGGAACAGAAAAAGGTTGGCTTATTGGCATAGATGACCCCAACGCTTCGGAAACAGAAAGATTTGTCAAGGCTACTGTCCTATTGCAAGATGCCGCCCTTGTAACTTCGGGGAACTATCGCAAGTTTTATGTCCGCGAAGGCAAAAAATATGCACACACCTTAGACCCCACAACGGGCTACCCCACGGCACACAACCTGCTTAGTGTAACCATCTTAGCGAAAGACTGCATGACGGCAGATGCCTTAGCCACAGCCTGCATGGTCTTGGGAAGAGAAAAAGGCGGAAAAATGCTTGCCCAATATCCCGAAGCGGAACAAATAGGGGCTTATTTCATAGTAGGTAGTGATAAAGAAACGCAAACTTTTACTACTTCTTTTTTTGAAAAAAGTCTAAAAGTGAGTAATTGATGGTACTAAACTTAGGACAAGGCATTGCTTTGTCCCTACAAAAGCATCAAAAAATTTTAAATTTTACTGTTTTATCAAATCATCAAACCCATGTCATCTCTTTTAAAAAATACGCCTTCCGAAACTTTTTCACTTGTAGGCAAGTGGGAAGGTTTCGATAAAGGACAAAAAGGCTACTTTATCTTTTTCGAAAACGGATTGCTCGAAATACAAACCGAAAAGACCTTGCTCAAAAGTCAGGACAAGGTAAAGATGAGTTATTCCCTTTCGGCGCATAAGGGAGCGTTCTACCATCTGGACTTGATATTAGAAAAAGAGGGCAGCAAAGATGTGCAACGTTGCCTTTTTGAGCTTATCAATCCGCAGCAAATTATCTTGGCTCTGGGAAAGGAAAAACGACCGCAAAGCGTAGAAAATGGCGTGCGTTTGTATAAAGATTTGCGCAAAGACTTGAAGGCGGCGCATAAATAAAGGCAACAAACCCAATAAAAAGGGCGAAAAAAGGTGAGAGAGTTGCTGCAATAGCGAAAAATTTTGTATCTTTTGTCTTTCAAAGATTCCCTTTCTTTTTTCTCTTTCCTGCCTACTTTATAGCTTACTCTTGTTAGGCTTATTTATAGGCTACTTAGGCTACTTAGGCTACTTCTTTGGGCTACTTAAAAGGCTACCCGCAGGTCTGCTACCTTGTCTTTGTATCAATCCTTTTTTTCATTATCTACCTATGCCACAAGCACCGCAAGATGCCCCTTTTGACGAGGTATTTCTCGATACTTTTTCTATTCTCTATTGGCAAATCAATCAAGATGGAATCCTGACCCAACTCAAAGGTAAATTGTGTCAGGACTTTCAACTCGAACAAGCGCATTGGATAGGGCAAAACACAACCGAACTTTCCGCTTTTCCTACTTGGCTTGGCAGCGCAGAGATGCTCAAACAAGCCAAGCAAAAGGGTAAGATTGCCAATTTTATCGTCTATAACCACAAGCTATGCTGTTTGCAGATACAGTATCAAACGGAAAGACAAGCCCTTTTGGGTTTTCTACAAATTTGGCAGGCAAAAAATGCTGCCCCTTTGCCCTCGCCTGATAACGAAGGCGAAAACTATGACGAAAGCTATCTCAAAAATCTGTTATACCAAATTCAAGACCTGCCTGTTTCGGCGGCATTGGTGCAATTAAGTGGCACAGCCGACATTATAGCCGTCAGCAACCTTTGGGCATCGACTTTTCGGACAAGCCCCGAAAGCATCATAGGCACACGCTTTACTGATTTATTTATAGACCCAAACGACTATGTGCAGGCAAAACGTCGCGCACGTAGGAAAAATGTAGCCAAAAGTTATGAAGCGCGTTTTTGGCGGGCAGATGAAAATGGCAATTCGCCCGACAAGCGCAAGGTTATCTGGTGCAGCCTGCATCTGCACATGTTTCAAATAGGCGAAAAACGCTTTCTCTTTGTAAGTTTGTGGGATATATCTTCTTATCGCCAAAATGAAGAAAAGTACCGCTCTTTGATTCGTTACGCGCCTGATTATATCTTGCATATCGATTTGGAAGGTGAAATTTTATATCTCAATCGCTCCATAGAACGCTATTCTATTTCGGAATTGATGGGTAAAAATGTCTATGATTTTCTTTCTTTGGGCGAACAAGTGCAGGTAAAGGCAATCATTGAGGAAGTATTGCAGAGCAAATCGGTAGGGCGTTATGATAAAAAATTCTACCTCGACAACGAAGATTGGCGATGGGTCAGCATGCGCATTGCACCCATGTACACCGACGAGGAAGTTACAGGTTTTGCCGTCATTGCAACAGACATCACAAAAAACAAACTACAAGAAGCCGAGCTACATGCCAGCGAAAGCAAAAATGCCGCCCTTCTAAATGCCTTACCCGATACAATTTTATTGCTTTCACGCGAGGGGATTGTCTTAGATTATAGGCGTGCTACAAATTTGCACCTGCAAAATAAAGGCGAGTATGATTTGAAACTAAAAGTAGGCGATGACATCAGAAGTGCGCTGCGTCCTGTTTATTCTTCTAAAATGGTAACGGCATTGCAGAAAACCTTTCTCACAGGGCGCGTCCAGACTTTTGAAGATGAACAATTTGATGAAAAAACACAACAATTTTATTTCTTGGAAACGCGCTTGGCAGTAAGTAGCCTTCATGAGGTCTTGGTTGTGGTGCGAAACATTACAGAGCAGAAAAAAAATGAGCGCGAAGTCAATCAGAGCAGGCAGGAGTACAAACGACTTTTAGATAATATCGATGAAATTGTATATCATTTTAGCATCAAAGAAGTAGATAAGTTTGGCGAACTTCTTTTTGTGAGCAACCACCTTTCTAAGGTCTTGGGTTATCTCAAAGACGATTTTAAGTTTCCCAAATTTAGTTGGATACGGCTTATTCACCCTGCCGATAGACGCAGTGCGATGGAGGCGGTGCAGAAAGCCATCTACTATCAAGAAAATGTGGTGCATCGCTATCGCATCAAACACAAAACCGAAGGCAGCTATATTTGGCTTGAAGCGCGTCTGATTCCGCAGCTCGATAATTTGGGGCGTTTGGTTTCGGTCATGGGTGTGGCACGCGACATTACGCGCGAAGTAGTAACCGAACAAGACAAAAAACGCTTTATCTCTTTGGTGCGAAGCAATCACGACTGCATCTGCATGACAGACCCCAAAGGCGATATTATTTTTATCAACCAAGCAGGCTGCGAACTATTAGGTATCGCCTCGCATCACGAAGTATTAGGCAAATCTATCTTAGATTTTTATGCACGTCTCCAACGCGAGCAAATCCAAAATGAAGTCTTTGCGCCCCAGCTTCAAAAAGAAAAGAAAAGTATCCGTTGGGAAAGCGAACTCAAACTTATCAACCGCCGCAAAAATAGCTCTTTGGAAGTATTAGCGACCTTCTTTTCCATTCGCACCTCCCGCAGAGAGGAGCAGAGCGATATTGCGATTATTATGCGCGACATCACCGAGCGAAAAGCGGCAGAAAAGAAAATTCGTCAGAGTGAGGAAAAGTATCGCAATTTGGTAGAAACAATGGAAGAAGGGATTGTTTTGGTAGATACCGAAGGGGTTACCCTTTTTGTCAATGACCAATTAGTTCAAATGTTTGGTTATGAAAAGAGTGAATTTTTGGAGCAGCCCTTTTTTGAAATGCTTGCGCCCCAGACCAAAGAAAATGCCGCTTTTTTCAATGAATTAGAAAAAGAAACCGCTTATTTTCACATCAATCCCGACGAACCCTACAAAGAAACACGCTCCGAACTACAACTTAGAAAACGAAATGGCGAACTTATTTGGCTTTGGGTTAGCTCTAATCCCATCAAAGATGAGGTAGGCAATATTACAGGTTATATCAGTGCCTTAGCCGACGTAACTTCTTTGAAGCAGGCGCAAAATGAAATCTTAGAAGTCAATAAGGAAATGGAGCAGCTTTTGTATCGCGCTTCGCACGATTTAAAAGGTCCTGTTTCTTCCGTAGAGGGCGTTATCAATTTGATGCGTCTGGAAATCAATCATGAGCAGATGGCTTTCTATTCGGATATGATGATGGCTTCTATCAAAAAGTTATTGATGCGCATTAAAGATTTGACCAAACTTTCTGCCATCAAAAATAGAGAAATCTCGATGCAAAAGATAGAAGTCCTCCCTATGCTCAAAGATTTGCAAAAGACCTTCGAATTTGCACCTTACTACAATCAAATCACCTTTGAGTATGACATCGAGCCGCTTGAATTTTATTCTGATGAAAGTCTTTTCCGTACCATTATGCAAAATTTTGTAGAAAATGGTATCAAGTATGCCGACCCCGACAAGAGCCATTCTTTTCTTAGAATCAGCCTCCGACAAAGTGAAGCGCAGGCAATTCTTATTACCATTCAAGACAATGGAATCGGTATTCACCAAGATTTTAAAGATAGAATCTTCGACATGTTTTTCCGCGCCACCGAGTCTGTGGCAGGGACAGGCATGGGGCTTTATATCGTCAATAGTGCCGTAAAAAAATTAGGGGGTAGTTTGCGCTTCGAAACGCGCTACCGAGAGGGAACAACTTTTTATCTAAAATTGCCCAACAAAAAAAGAAGCATCTAACCCCTAAAAACAAATCAGTAAGGACAAGGCATTGCCTTGTCCTAAGTGAGGGAACTTTTTGGCGCAAATTCGTCTTTTGAAATTATCGTATTTTTCAAATTTCTTTTTCAAGTTCCCTTTCAGACACAACAAAATGAAACGCAGCAAAAAAATCTCTACCCAAGAACTGCAAAAAATAGGCATCTATCATTTAGACCTGCTCAAAGCCGCAGGCAGATATGCCAAAGAAGCCTTAAAAAACAAAAAAAATAGCAAAGAAAGTATCCTTTCCCAACTCGCTAACCTATTAGAGCATCAAGTAGAAAATCAAACGGCAAACTTGTCGCCTTTCACGCCGCAAGAGGGCGAACTTTGGAAAGATTGTGTAGAAAAGGCAATGCTTTTCAAAACAGAAAATCAGGCTTTAAAACAAACAAGAAATGGTTTTGAGTTGAAAGAAACGCCTCTTTCTTACGCCATTTTCGGAAAAGCGGACATAGAAAAGTCGGCACAGGGGCAAATGGATACCGCCTTGCGTTTGCCTATTTCAGTGGCGGGCGCACTGATGCCTGACGCGCATCATGGCTATGGTTTGCCTATTGGAGGAGTTTTGGCTACCCAAGCCGACAAAATTATTCCCTTTGCCGTAGGCGTGGATATTGCCTGCCGCATGTGCCTTTCTGTGTTTGAAATAGAAAAGAGTTTTTTTGAAAAAAAACAAAACTATTTTAAAAATTTGCTTCTAAAAAATACTTGCTTTGGCACAGGAAATGGCTTCCAAACGCCTTGGGACGACCCTATCTTTGAAAAAAAGGAGTGGCAGGCTTCCCCTACAATTCGCCAACTCAAAAGCAAAGCCGTTCAGCAAATTGGCTCGTCTGGTACAGGCAATCACTTTGTAGAATGGGGCATTTTATCCATCGAAGGCCCTGAAAACGCTTTACAGCTTCCTGTGGGCGAATATGTAGCCTTGCTTTCTCATTCGGGTTCGCGTGGCTTCGGGGCAGGCGTAGCCTCGCATTATTCCAAATTGGCAATGGAAATTACCAAACTTCCTGCCGAAGCCAAACATTTAGCTTGGCTCGATTTGAACACACAAGAAGGGCAAGAATATTGGATAGGTATGAATTTGGCGGGCGAATATGCGGCTGCCAATCACCATCATATCCACCAAAGAATGGCAAAAGACCTAAACGCACTTCCTTTGCGAAAAGTAGAAAATCACCATAATTTCGCTTGGCAGGAAACCTTAGCCACAGGGCAAGCCGTTATGGTGCATCGAAAGGGCGCGACACCTGCTCAAAAAGGTGAGTTGGGAATTATCCCTGCTTCTATGACGCAGGCAGGTTATGTTGTGGTAGGAAAAGGCGATACCACTGCTCTTGCGTCGGCTTCGCATGGCGCAGGCAGACAGATGTCGCGCACACAGGCACTTAAAAATATCAGTCCGCAAGATTTGAAACGCGCCCTTATTGAAAACGACGTAACACTTATTGGGGCAGACTTAGACGAAGCACCTATGGCGTACAAAGACATTGAAAAGGTGATGAGTTTCCAAAAAGATTTGGTAGGAATTGTAGGGAAATTTACACCCAAAATTGTCCGTATGGCAGAAAAAGAAGTCAAGCGCAACAAGCGTCAGACAAAGGCAGGCGATATGAATTTTGACGAAAGTTGAATCGTAGTCGCTTGTAGGGACAAGGCAGTGCCTTGTCCTATGCCCCAAACCCTAAGGGTCTTGAAGACCCTTAGGGTTTAAGTCCAATTTCATTTCGTGTCAAATTTGAAAAAACTGTAATAAAACAAGACTTTTCACAGAACTTAACATCACTGCCATAGGGCGGGGCTTTGATTCGGAATCATTTTTTTATGTGAGCATAAAAAAATGATTTGATTTTCGAACCCTCCCCATAGGGGCAGTAATGTTAAGTTCTATTCATAGTTAGGATATTTTGAAAATGAGAACAGAATAAAATTTGGCTGTGTGTGATTGTTTGTTTGTAATACTTTGTCATCAGGTTAATGACAATGGTATTCAAAATCGCTCTATTGACAGCGTGATTAGGTTGTTTGACTCTGTTTTTATCTTGTTTAAAGATAACATCTTTATTCTTATGCGCCTTATTTTCAATATCCCAATGTTTTCTGATGCCCAAGTTGAAAGCGTGCGCGGAAAATTGCGCCTCTTCCAACTT
>NZ_AUGI01000053.1 GCF_000422585.1 Hugenholtzia roseola DSM 9546 | reverse complement strand
CGCACTGTTATTTCCGAAATTGCCTCACAAGTAGCTCCCAAGACCTCGTCAAAGACGCGCACTTGATAGCTCTGTGGTTCATAAGTTGGTTCGGCTAATTTATCAAAAGAGAAGGTATAAACAACGCTATCTGACAACAAATTTCCTGCTGCATCACGCCACTCGTATTGATAACGGGGCTGATGGGTAGGCAAAAAGGCAGATAAAGTAATACTATCCGACTCGCAAAGTACAATTTCAGTAGGCAAATTCAAGGTAGGATTGTTTAAAATTCTGACCGAAACGGTATCGCTGCTTTCAGGGCAACCTGTTGGGAATCCGCCTTTGACAATAATTTGAAATATTCCTGCACTATCAGAAGAGAAAGTTGCATTTGCGCCTGTCCCCGAAATTGTGCCGTAAGAAGCCGTCCAAGTGTAATTGTCCGCGCCCTGTGCCGTTAGGTTGATGGTTTCGCCTGCACAAGCAGCTTGGGCGTAAGTTTCCAAAATTTCCACTTGCGACTGCCGCTCGAAACGGACGGTAATCGTATCGCGCACCTGACAACCTGCGGCATCAGTAACCTGAATTTCGAAGCGCGTAGGCGTGTAGCTATCTTCAAAAACAATTTCAACATGGGCATCATCAGAAATGACTTCGCCAGTGGCTAAATTGCGCCAAACGTACTCATAATCAGGCTCATGGGTGAAATTGAAGGCATCAAAACGAAGCGTATCAGTTTGGCAGGCGACAATTTCGTCGTCGGGCAGGGTTGCGCCAGCGACATCGAGGCGAGGGCGAATATTAACATCTATACTTTTTGATAAAGTACAAATTACGCCAAAAGTTGTATCGCTTACCGTAACGGTATAAGTGCCAGCTTGATTGACAATCGCGCTTAAATTATCGTTTGATACAGAAACAATACCTGTTCCGATTCCTGAAAAAGTCCAAGAAACGAGCATATTTTCGATGTTGGTCGCCTCGATATAAAGCCTTTTTTCATCGGCACAATCTTGATTTTGCTCCTCCAAAAGTTCAAAATCAGGGTCGGGTTTGAGTTGGATTCTGACCGTATCGCGCACTTCACAGCCGCGCAAAAGGTCTTTGACAATGACGGAATAGAAACCTTCTTGCGGCACATCATAGGTAGAATCTGTACCCAAAATGGTATTATCGCCTGTCTCATACCATTCATAGACTACACTATTGGGGTGTGAAAGGTCGGCAGCCACTAAGCGGAAGGGCAAATCCGAAGGGTCGCAAACGCGACGGTCTTGTCCTAAATCTACCTTCAAGGTGTCGTAATCGTAAATAAAGACGGCATTAGAAAAGCCTTCGCAACCTGTTGTAACATTCTGCAAACGAACTTTATACCAGCCTGTGTCTAAGGCAAAAAGGGTATCATTGCCATTTCCTACCTGCGCCCAAATGTCATTATCAAAATCATATTTGCGCCAATCATAGATAAAATTGGTAGGTTCGGGCATCGTCGCAACGATAATTGCCGTATCGCCTACACATTTAAACCTATCAACGCCAATATCAACCGTAGGATTCGGATTGACAGTGAGGACGATTTCGTTGCTTTGTCCGCTACAACCTTCGGTCGTACCGATTGCCCAAACTTTGTCGCCATTGTTTAGGATAGAGGCAGGAGCTACCCAAGTAGTGGGCGAGGTGCTGCTCATGGGTAAGCCATTGATATAAAATTGGAAGCTATCTGCACCCGCAGCGGTGAAGGTAATGCTTTCACCCTGGCAGATTTCTGTTGCAGTGGCGGTTAGGGTAGGGGTAGGCACAGGCACTACCTCGATTTGCACCGAACTGGGAGCAGGGCTAAGGTTCTGACAAACGGCATCTTGTAAGCTAACCAACGTATATGTTCCGCCGTCGGAGGCAAAGGTATAGTTGAAAGGGCTTGGCGTTGTGGCTGTGCCGATACTTTCGGTTACAAGCGTTGTATTTCCTTGTGGGTCGGTATATTCATAGGCGATTTCTACGGGGAAATTCCCTGTAATATTGAAGCTCACTTGGGCGGTTTCATTTTCGCAAATTCGCGTGCGATTGCTTGAAAATGAGGCGGTTAGTTCTGGCGCAAGCGTTACCTCTGTAATGGTTTGTGCCTGACAGCCTGTGTTGTTGTCTGTTAGGGTTAGGCGATACCTTCGATTTTGGGTAGCAGCCGTAAAGCCTGTAATGGCAATAGTTGGATTTGTACCCAAACTACTCAAAGTGTTGTTGTTGGCATCTACAATCGCCCATTGGTAGCTATAATTTCCTGCCGTAGTTGCGTCTAAGTCTAAATCGCTTGCGCCTGCACAGACCGAAACTTGGGTAGCAGGGCTGCCTGCATAGCGGATTTCGGGGGTAGGATTGGTATTAAAAGTAACGGTTACTTCGTCAAATTTAGGGCAGGGATTGGCTAAGTTAGGGTCTATGATTTCTACCTGATAGACCGTTGTGGCAGAGAAATTCGCCACTGTTAGTAGCCTATTGTTTCCTACCACAATCGGATTGAGCGGGTCGGTGATGTCGCGCCAAACGTAGGTAATGCTATTGCCATTATCGACGTTGCTACCTGCAATCACTTGCGCTCCTTCGGAATCGCAGAAAGTCAGTTGGCTATTGCCTACGTTGGCTGTGGGATAGAAAACGATTGTAACTTCTTTTTCGGTAAAACAGAGGTTTGAAATAGGGTCGCGCACGCGCAAACGGTAAGTGGTGCTACTCGAAAAGAGGTTGGCTGCAAGGGTAGGCGTATTAGCGATAGCAGTTGTATTTGTACCAATAAACCATTCATAAATAATACCATTTGGCAAAGCAGGGTTTGTGCCATCTAATATTTTTTCGCCTTCGGTGTCGCAAAAGTTCAGGGTTTGCCCCGAAACGACGCTGCCTGCCAAAGAGATTTCTGTTTCGGGAATGGGTTTGAAGGTTACGGCAAAGGCTTGCGTTACCTCACAGGGTTGGTCGGTGTCTAAGTTGCTAATTTTGAGCGTATAATTTCGAGTAGTGGAAAAATTATCTACTATCAAACTTGTCCCTGTGGCAATGGGGGCAACGTTGGTATTTGTACCCAAAAACCATTCGTAGAGCAAATTCCCCGTATTGGCAGGGTTTGCGGCAGAGAGCGTTTGTGCGCCATCGGCATCACAGAAGGTAAAATTGGTGCTGGCAGCTCCGCCATTGTGGGTAATGCTCGCAATCGGGGGCGGATTGAAGGTTACGCTAATGACATCTACGCCATTTGCACCTGCCACGCCTTGACAGTGTAGGGCGGTAGTAAAGACGGTAAGCTCGAAATTTTTTGTACCCGTAAAGCCGCCTACGCTTAGGGTCGCATTTGTGCCTACAATGGTATTGTTGCTCAAATCGCGCCACTGATAGGTAACGCCTGCGGGGTTAGTGGCATCGAAGCCGTCTAAAATCTGATTGGGCGTGCCTTGGCAGAAGACAAGGGCATCTTCGGATTGTCCATTGTATTTGATGTCGGCAATGGGAGGCGTATTGAAAACTACCTCTATGGTATCGATGCGCAAGCAGCCGAAATTATCCGTTCCTCGCACTTCATACTGCCCTGATTGGGTAGGCGTGTAGAGTTGGGTTGTGGCTAAAACTGTATTGCTGGGCAGCCTACGCCATTGAATATTTGTAAAATCGTCCCCTGCATCTAAGGGAACGGAATTTCCGACGGTGCAGAAAGTGGTATCCTGCCCTACATCTAAGACCGTTTGCAGGCTCAAACCGGGCATATAACCGTAAGAGTCGGCGGCATCAAAGCCATAGACATAGGCAATTAGCCCATCTGTGCCTGCGCCATCGGTGATATTGCGCGTACCCGGTACAAGTGGTGTGCGTGCAAAGGAATATTGCGTGCCTGCAATGGGGGTAAAAGTAAGTCCTGCGCCATCGAGCTGCACGTTGGCGGCGTTGCTGGTGCGCGTCAGTACGTTCAGATAGATTTCGGCTAAGTTGAAGGCTTCGAAATTGATATTTTGTACCGTTTGCTTGTTCGGACTCAAATAAATCATAAAAGGGTCGGCGTTTGTCAAGCCGTCTGTATCGCGCGAGGTGCTAAAATGGGCTACCAAGACAGGCTTATTGCTGCTGATAACCTGTGGCGTATTGCTTGCTTGTGTGTCAAATTCAAAAAAATCGCCTTCGTTTAAAACAGGCTGTGCCACGCCATTGCGCGTTACAATCGTGCCATTTTCACGCGCCAAAACGCGAAAGACATCATAAGAACGCTGCAAAAGTGGTATGCTGATAAAATCTCTACCCCAAGTATTGGTAGGTGGCGATTGCTCAAAAAGGTGGTCGTAACAGCAAATTCCCGCAGGAATCCGCGCCCTTTGATTGCCCGAAAAGACGGCAACGGGCTTATTGGAAACGATTTTACTACCTGTTAGGTCGCCTGTGTTGTTATTGCCTACATTCGAGCGCACCTGATAGGTTTGTCCTTCTTGTAAAGTAACGTTAATCGTGCCATTGGCAGCTACGCCGCCCAAAGTCGCCGCTTTTGGCGTAATCGTTACTTGTGTATTGTTTTCTGTGGCTACAATCAAAAATTGACTTCTGTATTGCGCTCCGCCTTGTGGAGGGCGATACATCAGTGCGTAATGCAGCGTACCCAAAGTAGGCTTTGGAAAAATAAGGGTCGCATCTGTGGAAAAGGTCTTTTTATTGATGGCATAAACATTGACAGGACTCAGGCTTGTAATTCTAATCGCTTTATTTTCAGCTACTTCCGAGCCTTGAATTTCGGCGGCGGCAGGAATGACAATGGTAGTAGAGCTATTTGCCGCTACGGTAAAATTTTGTAAAAGTGTGGTGCCGCCATCTATAAAGACACTACCCGAAGTAGCCGTAGAGGAGGCTATCACGACGCGCATATCGATTACGTCGCCTTCGTTGTGGCGCATAAAACCAAGCCAAAAGTCTGTGCCTTCCGTTGTTTGGGCGCATTGCGCCTGCAAAGATGCGGTAGGAAGCCCGACTGCCGTACAAAGTGCCAATAGCACGACAAGCAGCGTTTGTCTTTTGAGGATAAATTTTGTCAAGTTATACTTTTTCAACATAAAATTTTGAGGTGGCAAGTAGTAAGAAGCTCGTTTTTTGTTTGGAAAAAGGGAAAACCAAACTTTTTGGATATTTGAGAGAGCAAGTTAGAAAAAAAACAAGCAGGCGCAAAACCTTGTCCTAATTTTAAGTAGTCTAAAAAAAGATTTTTTTCCGAAAAATCGCTAAAAGAACGCCAAAAGCCAAATCTACGTATTTGATTGTCTTTGAAACTCTTATCACAAGTGTAAGGTTTTGACTTTTTTTTCTTTTTCAAAAAAGAACCGCTCGCCTTCAAATTAGCCTAATTTTTGATAGCAAAATTTGGTGCAAAAAAGAAGTCCTCAATTTCTAACGTGAGGCGATTTGCGTTACTTTCTAAACATTCCCTTATTTCTACAATACAGATTATGAAAAAAATTAGCTCTGTGCTATTTTTAAAAGCAATGCTGGCGTGTTTTATCGCCGCGACGTGGCTTTTGATGCCTACCCAAAAAGCAACCGCCCAAGATTCGCCTTTGCGTTTAGGGCTGAAAATAAACCCCATTATCTCGATGGTGCGCCTAACCGACGAGGATAAAAATGTGCTGGATAATGTAGACAAAAAAAGCCGAATCGGTTTTTCAGGAGGATTGATGCTCGATTATAACTTTTCGGAAAAGGCAGGACTTTATACAGGGCTTAATATCGTAAGCAGAGGGTATAAAGTGGGTATGGAAACAATGAGTTCAGATTCCGTTCCCGTTCGTGTCAATTTGGAGCAAACTGTGGCTTTCACAACCCTCGAAATCCCCTTACAGCTTAAAATGCGTTCAGGCGATATCGCCGAAGGCTTGCGTATCAGAGGACTTTTTGGGGCTGCCTTGGGCTTTAATATTGCTGCCAAAACCACTTCACTTTTCAATGGAAGCAACGAGCAAACTACCAAGAAAATGGAGGGTTACAACGTCTTTACGCCTGACTTTGTGGCAGGGCTTGGCATAGAATACGACTTACAAGACATCGGTACAATAGATGTAGGGGTTAGCTATCACTATGGCTTGACGCGCCTAACTACAAAGAACGCCAATCAGGGACGCGCCTTCCTTAATTATTTGGGCATAGACTTGGGCTTTTATTTCTAAAAGTTGAGGGCAGATGCTACACAAAACCTATAAAGTTCGCCTTTATAGGTTTTTTTTTGTAAAAATATAAAATCTCACCTATGAATTTAGAAAACCTACCCCTATATACGCGCCAGCAGCTCGCCTTGCGCAACGGACAAGACCGCCCCGAAATTTGGTGCGCCTATCAAGGGTTTATTTATGACCTTAGCCATTCGCGCCTTTGGCATAAAGGCAGGCACTACGTCCATTGGGCAGGACAAGACCTAACGGCAGAAATGGCAGATGCGCCACATACGCCTTATGTTTTTGATAAGTTTGAGCCTATTGGCAGGTTGCAAGCATAAACTTAAATTTATTTAAAAAGGCGACTTTTTTTTGGGAAAGAAAGAAAAAAAGATTATCTTGACCGCGTAGATAGTGCCTACTAATTCTAAACCCCTTCTAATATGCTCCCTTCTTCTCTTTTCTTGTCAGACCTCGCAGCCGTTTTTGTTTCAGACGGCTTTGTAGGCGCAGCCCTTCTTTTTTGGCAGGCAGGCAGTGAGATAGAAAATCTCTACTGGTGGATTGCCGTCCTTTCAACGGGCTTTATCGTACTAAGGCTGCTTCTTAGCTTAGTAGGCGTAGAATTAGACCATGAGTTTGACCTCGATTTTGGCGATTCTGATTTTGGCGACATTTCCCTTTCTGCCTTTGCTACCTTATTTGCCATTGCAGGCTGGGCGGGCGTATTGGGCTATCATTTTACCGATTTTGGCGATATGGCGATTGTAGGAATTGCGATAAGTGCAGGTTTAGTGGGCTTTGTCGTCGCGATTTTGACGCACCAAAAGCTCAAAAAATTGGAGCAATCAGGCAATTTAGACTTGCGCAATGCTATCGGAAAAGTAGGCGAAGTCTATCTGACCATTCCCCAAGAGGGCGAAGGGCAGGTGCAAATTGTGGTGCAGGGCAAGTTGCAGACCTTAGATGCCAAATCGGAAGGCTTACTTATTCCCACAGGCGAAAAAGTCATGGTTTATGAAGTAGAAAATGGCAAACTCTTAGTAGGGCGTTTTGAGCTTCACGACTAAAAACAGAACCTTTTTTCAAATTTTAATATATTTTATCTTTTAACTCAATTCTCTGCTTATGGAATTTTTATTAAGTTTAGGTGGTATCAGTGTCGTGATACTTTTTTTGGTGGCTGCATTTTTGCTTTCGCGCTACAAACGCTGCCCCTCTAATAAAATCTTGGTCATTTATGGAAATGTAGGTAAAGGCAAGAGTGCCAAGTGTGTGCATGGGGGTGGCTCTTTCGTTTTGCCCATTATTCAAGATTGGCAGTTTCTTAATCTCAATCCGATTCCCATCGAGATAGATTTGCGCAATGCCCTTTCCAAACAAAACATTCGCATCAATACGCCCAGCACTTTTACCGTTGCTATTTCTACGCGCGAAGAAATTATGCTCAACGCCGCAGAAAGGCTTTTAAGTCTTGATGAGGCTGAAATTCGAAACCAAGCCTTAGATATTATCATTGGGCAGCTGCGTCTGGTTATCGCTACCCTCACCATTGAGGAAATCAATCAAGACCGTGAGCAGTTTCTTTCCCTTATCAATAAGCACGTGGCGAGCGAACTCAATAAAATTGGCTTAGAACTTATCAACGTCAATATCAAAGACATCACAGATGAATCGGGCTACATCGAGGCGATTGGTAAAAAGGCTGCCGCCGAAGCCATCAATATCGCCCGTATTCAGGTTGCCGAGCAGGAGCGCAGTGGTGCAATCGGTGAAACAAAAGCCGTTAGAGAGCGAGAGGTGCAGGTTGCCTTAGAAGTAGCCGCTACCGACGAAGGGCGCAAAGAAGCCGAAGCCCAACGCCGTATCCGCGTGGCAGAATTAGAGGCAAAGGCAGCCATTGCCGAAACCAAAGCGGTGCAAGAAAAAGAGGTTTCTATTGCCGCCGAAGAAGCCAAAGGGCAGAAAGGTAAAAAAGAGGCTGATTCTACACGCAGGATTGAGGTTGCCAAATTAGAAGCCGATGCCGTAAATGGTGAAAACTTAGCCAAGGCGAATGTCGTGGATTCAAATGCCACTCTTGCCGAAAAATCCGCCGAAGCCAAGCGCAGGAGCGATATTGCCAACGCTGTGGCAAACAAAGAAATCTTAGAAGCGGAAAAAGCCACCGAGCTTGCGCGTTTGGAAAAAGACGAAATTGTCAAGAAAGAAATTCAGAAGCGCAAGCAGGAAATTGA
This sequence comes from Hugenholtzia roseola DSM 9546, assembly GCF_000422585.1. Classification (NCBI taxonomy): domain Bacteria; kingdom Pseudomonadati; phylum Bacteroidota; class Cytophagia; order Cytophagales; family Bernardetiaceae; genus Hugenholtzia; species Hugenholtzia roseola. The sequence continues at coordinate 45,702 of NZ_AUGI01000053.1, read as the reverse complement.
AGCCGAAGCCGAAGCCGAGCGCGTCCGCCGCATTGCCAAAGGGGAAGCCGACGCTACCTTGCTCAAATATCAGGCAGAGGCAGAGGGTCTGAAAAAACTTTTAGAGGCAAAGGCAAAAGGTTATCAAGACATCTTAGCTTCGTGCGAAGGCGATACCAGCGCAGCCGCTACGCTCTTGCTTATTGAAAAATTAGAGATGTTGGTAGAAAAGCAAACCGAAGCGATTGCCAATCTCAAAATCGATAAAATTACGGTTTGGGAAAATGGGGCTTCGGGTGCAAATGGGGGCGCAACTTCTAATTTTGTCCGCAATCTTATCAATACCCTGCCGCCTATGCATGAGCTTGCCCAGCAGGTTGGCATAGAATTGCCGCGCTTTTTGGGCAATATTCAAGGCAGACAGAGCGAGGGCTTGGGGCAGGAAGAAGATACGGCAGAGTAGTTTTTGTATTGCCCTTTGATTTTTATTCTTTTGGTTCTTTTTCATTTCAATCTAACTTCGGACAAGGCATTGCCTTGTCCTTACTTTCTTTTCCCATCTACTTGTTTTGATTTCTCTTTCTATGCGCATTTGTACGCTTTTTGTTCTGATTCTAACCTTTCTTTTTGCCGCTTTTTTGGCTGCCTGCCAAGCCCAAACACAAAAGATGGAGGGCTTATCTGAAACGTTACAACCACTTGTGGGGGCAGACCAGCCCGAACGCTACCTGCCCTTATTAGCAGATAAAAAAGTAGGGCTTTTAGTCAATCATAGTTCGCAAGTAGAGATAGAACAAGGTAAAAAATTGCACTTATTAGACTTTTTATTAAAAAATAAAATAGAAGTAGTCAAAATTTTTGCACCCGAACATGGTTTTCGAGGCAAAGCCGAAGCAGGCGAAAAAGTAGAAAGTGGCAGGGATAGCCAAACGGGGTTGCCTATTATTTCTCTTTATGGTAAAAATAAAAAACCATCACGCCAAGATTTTGAAGGGATAGAGGTACTCCTTTTCGATATTCAAGATGTGGGTGTGCGTTTTTATACCTACATTAGCACTTTGCACTATGCGATGGAAACTGCCGCCGAGATGGGCGTTTCCCTTCTCATTTTAGACCGCCCTAACCCAAATGGTGGCTACATAGCAGGGGCAGTATTAGACACAACGCAGGTGAGCAGTTTTGTAAGCATGCACCCAATTCCCATTGTGCATGGGCTTACTGTGGGCGAACTGGCGCGTATGATAGTGGGTGAAAAGTGGCTAAAAGTGCCAGATTCTTTGCAAAAAAAATTAGATTTACACATCATAACCGTAGAAAACTACACACACCAGACTCCTTACGAGCTACCGATTGCGCCTTCGCCTAATTTGGCAAGTCAGCAGGCTATTTATCTTTATCCTTCTCTCTGCCTTTTTGAAGGAACAGCGTTTAGTGTGGGCAGGGGTACGGATTTTGCCTTTCAGGTCTTTGGCAAGCCCGATTTTCTAAATAATTCGGATACGCTTTTACAAAAGCAGTTTCCCCAAGCACGTTTTATCCGTTTTACGCCCAAAAAAAATGCCCAAATGGGACTTGCCCCTCTCTATGAAGGGCAGCCATGCAGTGGCGTGGATTTGCGACACCTGCCCTTCGAACAAACAAAATTCAGTTTGCGCTATCTTTACGGGGCTTATTTGCAAACGCCTGAAAATGAGCGTCCTAACTTTTTTAAAAGCGATTTTTTTAGCAAATTGGTAGGCAATAAAATCTTAGAAGCCCAAATTCGGGAAGGCAAGACGATAGCAGAAATAGAGCAAACTTGGGAAAAAGATTTGGCGCAGTATCGGGTGATGCGCCAGAAGTATCTTTTGTATCCTGACAAGTAAAAAATGAAAAGTTTTAAGTTTTATATTTTACAAAAAATCAAATACTTTCAAACGAAAATGAATATTCACAAAAAAGTTTGTAATAGTCGCTTTGTGTTTCTTCTCTTTGTGTTATTTTCTTTATGGGAAAATGACTTGCAGGCACAGGAACGCGACAGTGTGGCTACTCCTTCGCGAGCTTCGCGCCGTTTTTTCGTACTCAAAACGCAGCCTTTTCAACCGCTTATCAGAAAATACAGCATCAGTGGCGAATTAAGGCTCAAAAATCACAAAAGTTTGCAGTTGCAAGCGGCGTATTGGGATTGGGGCTTATCAATAGAATTAAGCAGCCTACGCCTTAATCTCATCAGTGGAACTATCGAGGCGAATGAATTTGAAGGCGATTTGTATTTTCGCAATGTAGGTTTTCAGGCAGAGTGGCGGTCTTATTTAATAGAAGAAACGCCGTTGGAGGGACTCTATTTTGCGCCTGCCCTTAACTTAGGCTTTACGCAAGCCCGCTTTGAAGTAACCGACCCCGACCCTTTTTCACTTGGTACAGAAGGCACTGGAAACCGCAACTTTACCGCCATAGGAGGCAATCTTTCCGTAGGTTATCAGCTCATTATCAACAGATTAGCCTTTGATGCTTTCTTAGGCATTGGGGCTTTCTATAATTCTCTCCACCAAGTAGAGATTACCTATTCCGACGGCAGGCGCGAGCAAGTGGATACAAGTATTCCGCGTATTCTCCCCTTTCCGCGTATAGGACTTTCGATGGGAATTGCATTTTAAATTTTAAAGCGAAAACCCTGCAAATATTTTAAATATTAGCAGGGTTGGTTTCTCTTACGTATTGGCGTTGCAATAGCACAGCAGTATTCTTATCTTTGCAAAAAGAATTTTTTAACCACAAAACTATGAGCAAAAGACTAATTCGCTTCGACTGGGCAGTTAAAAAACTCCTTCGCAATAAAGCTAACTTTGTTGTCTTAGAAGGTTTTTTATCTGAACTTCTTTTTGAGGACATCAAAATTGAAAAGATTTTGGAAAGCGAAGGCAATCAGGAAACCGAGCAAGACAAGTACAATCGCGTAGATATTTTGGTGCAAAACGCTAAAAATGAGCTTGTTATCGTAGAAATTCAAAATACGTATGAGATTGATTATTTCCATCGCATGGCGTATGGGGCATCTAAGGCTTTGACGGAAAATTTAAGTTTGGGGCAGTCTTACTCTGAAATTAAAAAAGTAATTTCTGTGAATATCGTTTATTTTGATTTAGGACAAGGTAAAGATTATGTCTATAAAGGGACAACTAATTTTCAAGGCTTGCATGAACACGACCTTTTGCAACTTTCAAACAAACAAAAAGAAACCTTTACCAAACAAAATATATCGGATATTTTTCCCGAATATTATATTATCAAAGTGAATCAATTTAATGATGTCGCCAAAGATACTTTGGACGAGTGGGTTTATTTTTTGAAAAATAGTGAAGTAAAAGATAGTTTTAAGGCAAAAGGTTTGGCAGAAGCAAAGGAGGTTTTAGATGTCATGCGTCTGAATCAAGAGCAAACTTATGGCTACAATCGCTATTTGGACTACTTGCACGTAAAAGCAAGTGAGGCACTTTCTTTGAAAATTCAACAGGAGGAACTAATGGAGAAGAAAGTAGCAGAGGCGAAGGAAAAAGTACGGAAAGATGAGAAAATTGAAATTGTTAAAAATGCTATTTCAGAAGGTTTTGAAAATCAAATAATAGCACGACTAACAGGTTTAACTATTGACCAAATAGAAGACTTGCGAAATGAAAGGAAGAAAAGTTGATGAGAATCTTAGTTTTAATCTTTGTAATAATTTTTTTAATTTTGTAATTAAATTTTAGTAAAATAAAATAACTTGTAATAAAAACAAAAGTTAATAGTGTTTGTAATTGATTCATGTACTATATTTAGTTTTGTTTTATTTAACAACTAAAACCCCATTTTTGAGTAAATACTAAGACCTGCTGGTGTCACTCCTATTTTAGTAGCCACTTTATTAGTTCGTCATTGTCCACAATACTCCAAGAATGTGGATGCCTTTTGTTGTCAGGTTTTCTATAACCTTTGTTTTGCGTCGTTATTAGTTCTGCATTTTTATTTCCAAGTCTATTTAATTCGTTAATCATCGAGGAACATTCTGTTGCATTTATGTTTGTAAAATCGGCACCACGTTCATTTAGCCACCAATTAATGTCAGGTTCAGTGTATATTCTCAAAGGAATATTGATTAGTTTTTTTACTGCTGTTTGAGTTGTATCTGAAAATGAGTAAGGAGAAAGATTGTAATATTCTGTAATGTTTGTTTGTGGACTTCCACCTGTTTCTTTTTCAAGTCTGTCTATCATATAAATATTTTCCTGATTGACTTCACTAACTTTTGAAAGTCTAATATTTCTTTTGGCAGAGTTATAAAATCTTTCAAAGTCAAGTGGTGGGTCAATAGCAAAAACAGCTGCTGGTTTTACAGTCGAGTTTTCGGCATATTTAATCGCACAACTTCCACCAATTGAAAATCCACCTACATAAAACTTTTGGTCAGCAAATTTATATTTAGTAATTACATCATTTAAAATTCTGTCCAAACTTTGCTGACTCAAACTGTCTACACTAAAGGAAAATATCCCGTCTTGAAAAGTCGGGATAACCGTCAATATTCCATTCTGAGCTAATCTTTTTGGCAAGTCAGTCTGTTGCAAAACATTTTCTGCCGTTTCTCCAAAACCCGGGATAAGGAACAAGTAGCCTCCCCAAGGTTGTTTCGGTGGGTATATGATTGTATAACAGTTTTTTGTTGTGTCAGATTTATCAAGAAAAATCTTTTCAATTTTAAGATTAGATTTTATCTGTCTATTACATTTGATAGTAAAAAGTGAAAAAAGTATAACTATTAAAAAAAATCTATTCATAGAGGTCTATTTTTGGGTTATGTTGGGTTGTCCTATGCCTGCTGCATATCTAAATATATTTAATAAAGTAAAATTAAATAGCACTTTCCTTGCCCTGTACAAAAGTTTATAGAAAGTACAAAAGCCTAAACACGCACATTAGCCCGCCTTTTGGCTTTGCCGACTTTCAGTTCGCAAACATAATGTTGTCATCAGTTTTATTTTTTCAATTCAGCACGCAACTTTTCGATATACCCAAATGGTAAATCAGTCATTTGGTTTATAAAGTCATTATCAGAGCCTGCTAAAATCATTCGTTTCGCAATTTCTACTTCCCTTTCCTCAACTGCTGTTTCCAAAGCACTTTTTAAATCTCGGTATTGAATAAGACTTTGTTCGTAATTATCACGTTGTTGTGCAGTAAAACTTGCTAATTCTGCTGTACCAAAGGCTTTTTGAAAAATTGGCTCGTTGAGAATATTAGGAATATGGTCAAAACTTTCTAAATTTTTTAAAAAATAACACCACTTGTCAAACTTAGTTTTTAATTCATTTTCTTTTTTGTTAAACAAAGGCATTTGCAAAAACTTGAAATGCAATTTATCAAAAAACAAATCTCCATCTTGGTCTTTCAACGCAACATCACGCCTAAATTTACGTCTTTCCTCTGCCTCGTCATACTCAAAATCAAGGATTGCTACGAAATAAATAGGTTCTAACCTGAAATTCCACTCGCCCGTTTGGGCTTGCTCTCGGATTGGAAAAGTTACATAAAATAAACTTCTATCTTTGAAATATTTTACCTTCGCCTTTTGCATTTCTACGATAAATCTTTCACCCGAAAGTGCCTTGCAATGAATATCAAAAATAGCTTTTCTTTCTGCTGACAAATCAGCCAAATTTTCAACATTGCGAAAATTTAAGTCTGCAATTTGGTGATGGGCAGGCAAAAGTTGGTTCAGAAAATCGATTAAAAGGTCTTTATTTGCTTCTTCTCCAAAAAGTTTTTTGAAGCCAAAATCAGTATAGGGATTGATGTACTTTGCCATTGTCGTATTTCTTTTTGTTCGATTGCGAAGTTACGAATTTTTGGGCTACTTTTGAGGATTTTTCTTTTAAAATTGCGCCCGAAACGCCACCGTTACACACAAGCCCTTGCGCACTTTCAAAGTTTTTATACGCTTCTATCCGTTGTAAGTTACACCTTTTTTCCAAAGGGCGCAATTTTTTTTACTTTTTTGTTGTCAAAACTTACAGGGCTATTGATAAGTAAGTTGTAATAATAAATAAGTTTTTTTCGTCGCTTTTTTGAAGCGCGAGAAAGGTGTTTTTATTTTGCGCGATTCCTTATATTTGCCCAGCTTTCCTACTTTGCCCCTGCCTACAAAAAGCTATCAAAAATGAGGTAGCATTGATTCACAACTTCTAAAATGGATTTTGTTTTACTTGTAAGTTTTTGAAAATCAAGATTTTATGTAGGCAAAACTCACTTATAGGGGGCATTTTCAAATTTTTACCTTTTCCTATCCAAACTATGAAAATCGTTTTATTTTGCTTTTGTGCCTTTTTATCAATAGTACAGCCGCTTGGTGCGCAATCCTTTCAACCGAAGCGAGAATGGAGAGCGGCTTGGATTGCGACAATCAATAACAATGAATTTCCCTCTGCCAAAAATCTAACAACGGCACAGCAGCAGGCAGAGTTTCTGCAAATTTTGGAGGCGCACAAACAAAATAATTTCAACGCCCTTATGGTGCAGGTGCGCCCTGCCGCAGATGCTTTTTACTACTCACTTCGCGAGCCTTGGTCGGAATACCTAACAGGGAGGCAGGGACAAATGCCCGACCCCTTTTACGACCCCCTACAATTTATGCTCGAAGCCACACACGAAAAGGGCTTAGAGTTTCATGCTTGGTTCAATCCTTTTCGCGCCGTCTTTAATAAAAATAAGAGCCAACTTGCGCCTACTCACCTTACCTTATTGCGCCCTGAATGGTTTTTAGACTATGGCGAACAGCTTATTTTCAATCCTGCTCTGCCCGAAGTGCGCGAATACGTTACCGACATTATCGTAGAAGTTGCGCTAAGATACGACATAGACGGCGTTCATTTAGACGATTATTTTTATCCCTACCCCAAAAAAGAGGCACTACTCAACGATAGCAGTAGCTATTTGCAGTATGGGGCAGGAAAAGAATTGGCACAGTGGCGCAGAGAAAACATCAATCTTTTTATAGAATTATTGCACAAAAAAATAAAAAAGCACAAGCCTTATTTGAAAATTGGAGTAAGCCCCTGTGCCGTTTGGCGCAATCAGGAAAAAGACCCAAAGGGCAGTCCCACAAAGGCAGGAATCACCGCTTACGACGATTTGTATGCCGACGTGCGACTTTGGCTCGAAAAGGGGTGGCTCGATTATGTCGCCCCCCAAATTTATTTTAGCACACGCCATAAAACAGTCCCATTTTTTCCAACGCTGCAATGGTGGTCGGAAAATGCCTTTGGTAGGCACATTTACGCAGGTCATGCCGTCTATAAAGTAGGCAACGATAAGGATAGCACTTGGTTTGAAGCTGCCGAAATGCCGCGCCAGATTGCCTTGGTGCGCTCGCTCTATGAAACAAAAGGCGAGGTCTGTGCAGGAAGTGCTTTCTACAATTCAAAAGTTCTGCGCCAAAATCCAGCCGCTCTATGCGATTCCTTGCGCCAAACGCTCTATCAATTTCCTGCCTTGCCGCCTGCCATGACGTGGCTTGATGCCTTCGCCCCCCCTATGCCTACCCAATTTAGTGTGCAGGGTTCTGAAAAGGGAGCCATTCTGACTTGGCAACAACCAGATTTGGCACAGGCTACCGAAAAAACGGCTTATTTCCTTTTATACCGCTTCAAGGCAGAAGAGGCAATAGATTTAAACCGCATGGATAGGGTCTTGGCGCGTATCGAGGGCAAAAGCCGCAGTTTTATAGACACAGAAATTCGCCCCAAAGAGAGTTTTGTGTATGTCCTGACTGCCTTAGACCGCCTACACAATGAAAGCGTCCCTACACAAGCCTTGCTTTTTAAGATGAAAAAACGATATCTACGCCCCCAAACGGTTATTCATTTTGGTTTTTGAGGCTTTTTTCTCTTATTTGGGTGCGTGTTAGGCTCTAAAAATCAGATGCAAAGTAGGGACAAGGCATCGCCTTGTCCGTATTGAGATTGAAATAAAAAAGGGTTTTCAGAGCCAAAATAGGATTTAACCCAAATTTTATTTCGTGTAAGATTTGACAAAGTGAGATTTTTTTAAAATCGTAAAAAAATAAAACAATAAAAAAATGGAAAATTCGAAAATTGCCATCTTTCCCGGTTCTTTCGACCCCTTTACACGTGGGCATGAAGATGTAGTCCGCCGCGCCATAGGGCTTTTCGACCGCGTCATCATTGCCATTGGGTACAATAGCCAAAAAAAGCGTTTCTTTGAAGTCGAGATGATGAAAAAAGCCATCGCCTCTACCTTTGCCGACGAGCCGCGTGTTTCCGTAGAAATTTACTACGAACTAACGGCGAGTTTTGCTGCCAAAGTGGGAGCGCGATTTATCTTGCGCGGGATTCGCAACACAACCGATTTCGAGTATGAAACGCCTATTTCACAAGCCAATAAGCACGTCAATGCCGAAATAGAAACGGTCTTTCTCATTACTTCGCCCCAATATACCTTTATTAGCTCCTCTATCGTGCGCGACTTGTATCGCTTCGGACAAGATGTGAGCAAGTTTGTACCTTATCCCCTACCTATTTTCGAACCGTAGGCGCGTTATTCTTCTTTTTCTAAGGTTGTGGCAATGTACTTTTCTACCTGTTTTTGTAGAATAGAAAGCGGCATTTCGCCATCTTTGAGTAGCAAGTGGTGAAAATCGCGCAGGTTGAATTTTGCGCCCAAACGCTGTTCGGCTAATTTTCGCAATTCTAAAAAGCGAAGTTCGCCCATTTTAGCCGTACATGCCTGCCCCGGCTTTACCGCAATTTTATCGACTTCATTTGCCATAGCATCAGCAGAAAAACCCGTATGCCTGACCAAAAAATCTATCGCCTCTTGTCGTGTCCAACCTTTTAGATGCACCCCTGTATCTGTGGCAAGCAGAGCGGCAATAAAAATCTCTTTTTGCAGCCAACCCAAACGGGCATAGGGATTTTGCCAATAGCCCTTTTCTTGTAGCAAATGCAGGCTATAATGCGTCCAGCCTTCGGTAAAGGCAGGAAAATGCAGGAGTTTGCGAAAAGTAGGGCGTAACTCTGCCTCTTGCGGATTTTGTTGCAACAAAAATAGGTGCTTGCCCAAAATTTCGGCATAGATGCGAGCAGGCATGGCAAAGGTAGGCGATTCATTCAGATTGCGCAGGTTTGCATACAAAACGGCTTTTCCCTTTTCGTCCGCAGGCTGATAGGCAAGCAGGGGCATCTGCCCTTCGAGGGCTTTTTGTAGGCGCAAAACGGATAGGGCTTTGGTGGGCGGCTTGTGGAAAAGCAGCGGCAGAACCTCTTGTAAGTGATTGCTATGTGTCTGATAGTCAGCCAAACAAGCCTTTTCACCCATCTCATTGTGAGCATAAGAAAAGGCAGGGAGTTCCGAAATTTGGCGCAGCAGCGTATCGATGCCTGTTTGAGCGTCAAATCCTAAGGAATCGAGTAGAAAACGCATCTCCCCTTGTAGGCGGCTCACTTCTTTGAGTCCGATAAGGTGGGCATCTTCGGCAAATTCGGGGGCATAGTACGTATGGGCAGAAAAGGCAAAGGTATAGTATAGCTTGCTTGTTTCGGCTTCTTCGCCCATGTGTGTGATGCTAATGTCGGTGGGCGCATCTTCTAAAAGCGATTCTAAGTAGGCGATATGATTTTGGTAGGCAGGAAAAACCTCGTCTTCGATGGCTTGCTTGATTTCTATTTTCAATTCCTGACGCGCTTTTTCCAAGATATGGGGGCTTTCCGCCACTTTCCGATTGAAGTCTTTATAGAGGGGGTGATATTGGTAATCGGTGCTGATAAAGATTTTGAGTTCGTTGATGACGCGTTCTAAAATGTGGCGTGGAGGCAGCAGGTTGTCGTTGCGCCTTTTGTCTAAAACTTGATGCAGTTGTTCAAATTTTTGCCCAAATTTGGAGAGGCGTTCCAAATAATCTTCTGCATCAGAGAGGGTATGAATTTGATGAACTTCCATCATAAAATTGGGCAGGTCTATCGAAACGCCATCGATATGATTGACTAAGTGTTCGTAGCGATAAAACTCGTGTCGGAGGATTTCTTTTTCTAAATAAGCATCTAAGATGTCGGTAGAAAGCAGTTGGGCGGCACTTTGTTGGGAGCGTTTGTAGCTTTTGAGCAGGTCGAAATTGCGGGCAATGCGGCTCTGATAGCGTTCCTCATAGCTCGAATCGGAGATATTGGTCAGCTCGTCGTTCTGATATTTTAAGCCGTAAGCGTCTAAAAGGTGCAAACGGCTTAGGAGTTCGGGGTCGTCCAAGCCTTTTTCTATGAAGACGCGCTCATAAAACCAGTTGATGTCGAAGGGTTTGAACCACATCAAATTAGCAATCCAAATCAGGATACTACAAAAGCCTACCCCTAAGAGCCAAAGGCGGGTCTTCGGCTTTTGTAGCCACTGCCACGTGGCTTGTGGCGTGTGCTGCGTCTGTTCTGTTGAGGGAGAGAGAATACCGCTGGGCTTTCGAGAGAAGGTTATCAAAGCAAAAAGTGTCTTAGATTTCTGTTTTAGGAAAATTGCACCGAAATTTACGACGAAAAGTCCAATTTATGAAAAAAATCACGCATCTATTTTTTGATTTAGACCACACCCTTTGGGATTTCGACACCAACTCGCGCCAAACCCTTCTCGCCCTTTATGCGACACACGCCTTGCAGGAGCGCGTAGGGGCTGATTTTGAGGCTTTTTTTCGCGCCTTTCAAAAGACGACACAAGGTCTTTGGCAAGCCTATAACGACAATCAAATCGATAAGGAGGGAATCCGTTATGCGCGTTTTCGGCGTGTTTTCGCCCTTTTGGAAGCCGACCCCGACACTGTGCCTGTCGATTTGGAGAGTCAATATCAGCACCTCTGTCCGCGACAGCCTGCCCTGATGCCCTATTGTGTAGAAACCTTAGAAAAGTTGGCAAATAGTGGTTTTCACCTTCATATCATTACCAATGGTTTTGAAAAAACGCAACGCACCAAACTAAAATATTCGGGTATCCTACCTTTTTTTCAGACGGTAGTAACCTCTGAATGTACGGGATTTAAGAAGCCTGCGCCCGAAATTTTTTGGCATGCCCTTCAAAAAAGCAACTGCCAAATTGAAGAAGCCCTGATGATAGGCGATAGTTTGGATTCGGATATCAAGGGGGCAAGCCTGATTGCGATGCAAAGTCTTTTCTACAATCCGCAAAGGCAGACTTTTATCCTACCCCAAGGGGCAAAAAGTATCCATTGTTTGCGTCAGATTCCCGATAATATTTGAAAACTTCTGACCAGCAGAAACATTCAACCAAACTGTTTTCAAAGTTTTAATTCGTATCACTTAAATTTCATTTTTCTTATGTCTATTACAAAAGAGTCGGAGTGGTTAGGTATGCAAAAAGTCAGCGAGGCGGTGGCTTATACCCTTAAAGAGATGTGCCAATATGCCCAAGTGGGTATGACCACAAAGGAGTTAGACGACTTTGGAAAGCGTCTTTTAGAGGGCTTTGGTGCAAGGTCTGCCCCCAAACTGACCTATAATTTTCCCGGTACTACCTGCATTAGCGTAGGCGGCGAATTTTGCCATGGCATACCTTCACAGCACAAAATTTTGAAAGAAGGCGACCTTATCAATATCGACGTATCGGCGGAATTAGGGGGCTTTTGGTCTGATAATGGGGCTTCTTTTGTTTTGGGTCAGGATATAAATGGACATCAAGCCTTAGTAGAAGCCTCGAAAGCGATTCTGAAAAAAGCCCTGCAAAACATAAAGGCAGGAGTCAGGATTTCGCAAGTGGGCGAACTAATTGAAAAAGAAGCCAAAAAGAGGGGCTATCGCGTCATCAAAAACCTGACAGGGCATGGCATCGGGCGCAGTTTGCATGAAGCACCCTCGGAAATAGCCAACTTCAAAGACCGCTTCAATTTCGAACGCTTCAAAAAAAATTCCGTCGTGGCGATTGAAACCTTTATCGCCACAACTTCCAACTACGCCATTCCCCTTGCCGACGGCTGGACGATGGTAGGCGATAAAGGCGGCTACATGGCACAGCACGAGCATACGATTGTGGTTACAGAAAATAGCCCCATTATCCTGACCAATACCAATGCAATTTTTGCATAGTAGATTTTTTTTTGTAAAAATAAGATAGTTTTTTCTGCCCTTTAAAGGGTCTTCAAAAGCCCATTCCCTTGCTGCAAATCATCTTTGTATCAAAGGGTGGGGCTTTTATTTTTTTCGAAGCCTTAGAAAGCCCTGCTGGTCGAAATTTTGAAAATAAAGGTGCAACTAAGTCTTTTTTTTGTAACTTTGGCGTGCATCTCTTTGTGGGGTTGTCATTTTTACAATAAAAATGCGCTGCCCCTTTCATACCAAACCAAAAACTGTTTGCCCAAAATACGCCAAAAGCATTGAAGCGCAGTTTGTGGGTGCATTGCCTTCTGAAAATACTCACCCTTCTATCGTACTCAATTCCATCATACTCAAAAAACATTTAATACGTCTATGGCACTCTTTGATTTAGATATGATTCAGGGCGTTTATGCCTCTTTCAAGCAGCGTGTAGATAAGGCACGTCAGATAGTAGGTCGTCCGCTGACCCTTACCGAAAAAATCTTGTATGCGCACCTTTATCAGGGCGAGGCTACCGAAGCCTACGAGCGCGGCAAATCGTATGTAGATTTTGCTCCCGACCGTATCGCCTGCCAAGACGCAACGGCACAGATGGCACTCCTACAATTTATGCAGGCAGGAAAGAGCAAAGTCGCCGTTCCTACTACTGTCCATTGCGACCACCTCATTCAGGCAAAAACAGGCGCAAGCGAAGACTTACAAGCCGCTTTGAATAGCAGCAACGAAGTTTTTAATTTTTTAGAGTCCGTTTCTAATAAATACGGCATTGGCTTTTGGAAACCGGGAGCAGGGATTATCCACCAAGTTGTCTTAGAAAATTACGCCTTCCCGGGGGGTATGATGATTGGTACAGACTCGCATACGGTTAATGCAGGCGGCTTGGGCATGCTTGCTATCGGCGTAGGCGGTGCAGATGCCGTCGATGTAATGGCAGGCATGGCGTGGGAATTGAAATTCCCCAAACTTATTGGCGTAAAGCTAACGGGCAAACTAAGTGGCTGGTCTGCACCCAAAGATGTCATCTTGAAAGTAGCGGAAATCCTAACCGTAAAAGGCGGCACAGGCGCAGTGGTAGAATATTTTGGCGAAGGTGCAGTTGCGATGTCTTGCACAGGAAAAGGCACGATTTGTAATATGGGGGCGGAAATTGGCGCAACTACTTCTACTTTTGGGTATGATGAATCGATGGAACGCTACCTCAAAGCCACAGGCAGAGAAGCCGTAGCGGAGGCGGCAAATCAAATCAAGACCTACCTCACTGCCGACCCCGAAGTGTATGCCAATCCTGAAAAGTATTTCGACCAAGTTATCGAAATCAATCTTACCGAATTGAAGCCTTTATTAAACGGTCCTTTTACGCCTGATTTGGCTACGCCTGTGGGTGAGATGACCGAAAAGGCAAAGAAAAACGACTGGCCTCTCGAAGTAGAATGGGGACTTATTGGCTCTTGTACCAACTCCTCTTATGAAGACCTTTCTCGCGCTGCCTCTATTGCCAAACAAGCCTTAGACAAGGGCTTGAAAACAAAGGCAGAGTTTGGCATCAACCCCGGTTCTGAACAGGTACGTTATACTGCCGAAAGAGATGGCTTATTGGAGATTTTTGAAAAGCTCAATGCTAAAATTTTTACAAATGCTTGCGGTCCTTGTATCGGACAATGGGCAAGGTATAATGACCCCAAAAATGCACCCAAAAATAGCATCATCCACTCTTTCAATAGAAATTTTGCCAAACGCGCAGACGGCAATCCTAATACACATGCCTTTGTAGCCTCGCCCGAATTAGTGGCTGCCATTGCGATTGCAGGGCGTTTAGATTTCAACCCACTCACTGACACGCTTATCAATGAAAAAGGCGAAGCGGTGATGTTAGATGAGCCTACGGGTTTTGAGCTGCCCCCACGCGGTTTTGATGTAGAAGATGCGGGCTACATTGCACCTGCCGAAGATGGTTCTGGTGTCAATGTCGTAGTCGACCCTAAATCGGAGCGTTTGCAACTTTTAGACCCCTTCCTTCCTTGGGACGGTAAAAACATCACAGGTGCGAAATTGCTTATCAAAGCCTTTGGAAAATGTACCACCGACCACATTTCTATGGCAGGGCCTTGGTTGCGTTATCGCGGTCATTTAGACAACATCTCTAATAATTTGCTTATTGGCGCGGTCAATGCCTTCAATCAGATGACTAATTCGGTCAAAAATCAGCTCACAGGTGAGTACGGCGAAGTGCCTGCGGTACAACGCGCTTACAAGGCGGCAGGGATTCCGACTATTGTCGTAGGCGACCAAAATTACGGCGAAGGCTCTTCGCGTGAGCATGCCGCTATGGAGCCGCGCCATTTGGGAGTGAAAGCCGTTTTGGTGAAGTCTTTTGCGCGTATTCACGAAACAAACCTCAAAAAGCAAGGCATGCTTGCCCTTACTTTTGCAAACCCTGCGGATTACGACAAAATTCAGGAAGACGACACCATCGACTTCTTAGACTTGGACAAATTTGCACCTAATAAGCCCCTCACCATTCGCCTGACACACAAGGACGGCACGACGGACGAGTTCTTGGCAAATCATACCTACAATGAAGGGCAAATCGGCTGGTTTAGAGCAGGTTCTGCCTTGAATTTGATTAAAGAAAAAGCAAATATCTAAGCAGAATTTTAAAAACCAACAGTGCCATAAGCAGCTTCTGCGGTGCTGTTGGTTTTTATTTTAAAAATAAAATGACGATAAATAAAATCCTGCGCCGTTGTTGGTGTCTCTACCAATGACTGAAAAGTTTATTTTTGGGTTATGGGAACACTACGCACAACTGATGGAGTGGAAAACCATCAAATATTAAAAAAAATACTAACACTTTGTCAAGCCTTAGGGCTAAGGGTAATTTTTTATCATTTGTTGCAAAGTTCATCTCCCTATTTATTTATAGAAGTATTAAGGTTTAAATTTAGATGTAGCTTTATTAACTCCCTCATTTCTGAGGAGTCTTCTGCTTCTCCTTTTTCTATTACTTCAATATTTCCTTTTTCTATATCTTCTGGGCTTCTTCCCTGCTCTACTTCATAATGCCAGCAATGATTTAGATAAGAAATATAAAGCAATTTGTTAGGTATTTTTACATTCATCATTCCTACTGCCAAATCATCATTCCAATAATCTTTAAAAACAATTTGGTTTTCAAACTCTGTCTTGCAAATATTAATGAGTACAATTAATTCTAAAATTTTCATTTTATTACTTTGTGAATTGTCAACCATTCTTCCAAGTTAAAACCTTCAGGATTGCGGTAGTGTTGTAAAATGTCTACACTTACAGAATTTTCTTCTAATGATATGAAATCAGCGTGCATTTCAGAGCCTTTATGCTTCCAGACAATTTCTTTTTTTTCAATATCATAGAGCATCCATTCGCGTTGATTAGTGCCTACACTCCAATTATTTAGGTCTTTATCGTCTGAGTGTTCGGCTTTGAAAAGCAATAACTTGGTATCTTTGGAAAAAATACTTTGCCTAAAATGAAGTAGTGTACGATAACCAATTTCTGAAAAAGGAATATGCAAAACTTCCTCACCTGATAAAATATCATACCTACTAACACCTTCACTCCCCGTTGGGCGTAGTCTCTGACTACGACCTATCAGTATGGCAAATCTTGGATTTGCGTTGTAAGATACTACAAAAATAGCAAAAAACAAATACAAAGTGCTATTTTGTCTATGTTTTAATAGTAGCAGCCCTGCAAATCTAACATTTGCGGAATGGATTAGGCGTAGTCGCAGATGAAGCCTAACATTTGGGTTATTTTTTGGTTATAGGAACACTATGAATAACGGAGCGGTACTATACCTACTTGTTATCAAATATTTTGATATTATTGAATCATATTTTCAAAGTAAAGTTTCCGATTAAAATAATATTTTTGTTGCCTGTACTCATAAAAAAGTTAATAATCCCCCATAAATCGCCTTACTCTTTCCATAATTTTTTCGCTTTCCTCATCATTGAAAAAAGAACCCAAACGAATAGGGTGCGAAATTTCAGGTAAATCTGCCAATTCATCGAGTGAGATTTCTTCGTCGGCTTGCAGTAAATGCTTGCCTGCCAATTCAGTAATGCCAATCTCTTTCCAATCTAAGTTCATTTCAATACAAGGATTTTTATCTTTGAATTGAAAATTATGGGTAAATTCTTGTAGATACAAAGTTTGTTCTTCGTTTAGTTTGGCATAAAATACACCTTCGACAGGCAAGAATGATGCATATTCTCCTTTATTATCAGGATATTCAAAACCTTCTTTTTCTTGCGGCAAATAAGAAAATTTGACACCTTCTAAGCCTTTTATTTCTAAGGTAATTTTTTCTAAAATATCCTCTGCCAAAGCCACAATTTTTCCATCTTCAATCTGTACAACAGAGGCAAAAACTCCGTAAAAAAAGACGAGATGAGGCTCAGAAGCAAGCATATAGTACAGCCAGCCTTCTAAATTATCACGATTAGTCGTGCAAAAATCGGTTTCAAAAAAGCCTCCGCCTGCTTGCGAATAGAAGTAGGCATAGTAAAAAGATTTGTTGGTTTGTTTCATAAAAAATTTAGTTAAATGTTATCCACTCATCATCTCAGATATTGAGATAATGATATATTTTGCTATTCTCACGAAGTATTTTATTCAAGTTTTCCACTAATTGCGCTCCATTGAGTAAAAATGGAGGTTCTTGGGTAAATTGGTGATAATAGATATGCCAATTATCAGAAATAGTGAAGTCAAATTTTATGCCAATTATCAGAAATAGTGAAGTTAAATTTTAGGCTTATATTCATTTCTTTTATTTCCTATAATTTTCTAATTTCATAAAATCAATGCCTAATAAGTTAGATTTTTCAATTTCTTCTTTGAGTCTTGCACTGAGCAAGATAATAGTGCGTAGTTCTTTTATTCTTACAATATGACTATTTTGCATTGCTTCTGGCTTGATGACTAAATTATACACCCTTGATATTACTTTTTCTGTAGAAGAATAGGTTTCAAAAACAGATTTTTCCCAATCAAAACAAGCACAATGATTCAAAATATTCATAAACGAATAAGAAGTATCTACCTCGTTTGTTTTTTTGTAGATGAGTTGTATAGGGTGAAATGCTAAATGGCTTGGTTCAAATTGTAACAAAATTTCTTTGAATCGATGAGAAACTACAGGAAAAGACATCACGCCTGCCAAATAGTCAGTTTTACGTTGTTGCTTTGAGTCGTAATATAATTGTGGCATTTTTTCGGGGCTTTCTATGGGCTTACCCTCTGCAAAATGTTCATCAAATTCATCACTTTCGCTATACTCGTTGATGAACAAATCGCCTTTTTGTACTTTTTTATCCAAAAAATAAAAATTCTCCATATTTTCCAGTGTTTAATAGATTACAATACTTTTTTCGTGGTTTGCAAAAAATTGGTTATAGTCTTTTACTATTTGGCAAAGTATCTCAAAATCTTTGGGTGAAATTTTCTGTAAACTTGCCGTATGTGTTTCTACCAAACCTGTGATAGCATCCCAGAATGCGTCCCAATTTTTGCCATAAAAATCAGGAAATTCCAATAACTTACCTATTTCTGTATGAAATTGGGCAAGAGAGGAAATATTTTGGCAAGAGAAAGTCATTTTATTTCCCATCATTTCACATAAGTTACGCCGTTGTTGGTGTCCCCACCAATGACTGAACTTTACTCCTTATCAGTATGGCAAATCTTTGATTTGCGTTGTAAGATACTGCTAAAATAGCAAAAAAACAAATACAAAATGCTGTTTTGTCTATGTTTTAATAGCAGCAGCCCTGCAAATTTTAGACTTGCTAAATGAATAAGTCTTAGTCGCAGATGAAGCCTAACATTGAAAGCACATCAGCCCGCTTTTGGGCTTCGCCGACTTTCAGTTCGCCAACATAATGTTAGGCACAGTTTTTAGTCTTTTTCGTTACGCAATGCTTCTATTTGTTCAACTGTTAAACCTGTGTAAAGAACAATTTTGTCGTTAGGTTCATTATTTACTAACATAATGTTAGCCATTTCAACTGCTTTTTCTTGCTTTGCTTCTAACTTTGCTGTGTATTCTACACTAATTTCAATACGTCTGTTTTCTTGAAAACGGTCATACATTTTCTTTTCTTCTTCTGTCAAACTTTCGTAACGCATTTTTTCTTTTGCCTTGTCCAAGCCTTTCGCTTTGAAAGTATCTTTTACTTCGCTATTTTTAAGAAAATAAACCCATTCATCAAGCGTATTTTTGGCAACATTATTAAAGTTATTTACTTTCAAAATATAGTATTTTGGAAAAATATCAGATACCTTTTCCACTTTGAAATCTTGTTTTTGCAAAGTTGTTGGGGTTAAAATATCCTTTTCGTGCAAGCCGACGAACTCTCCTTTGTATTCATAGACATAATCCTTGCCTTGCCCTAAACCAAAATAAACAATATTGATAGAGTAGATTTTTTTGATAGTGCCGTAAGGTTCGCCTTCTTTGATATATTCCGTAACTAATTTGGAAACACCAAAAAGCATACGATGGAAATAATCAATTTCAGAGTCTTGCTGCACTTCTACAAGCATTAGCTCATTATTTTGACTTTTTACCAAAATATCTACTCGGTTATACTTATCATATTCGTCTTGCTTGTTGCCTTCGCTTTCTAAAATGCTCTCTATTGTTACATCAAAACGAAGCAACTCCGATAAAAAACCTTCCAAAATACCGAAATTGGCTTTGTGGCGTAGCAATTTTTTCATTGCCCAATCAAAACGAATTAGCTTTTTGCTCATAAAATTTTGAATTTTAGAATTTGCTACAAAGATACAAAAAGTCAAGTAAGTTTGTCGTTTACTTGACTTTTCAAAGATTATCACCCCGTTGGGCGTAGTCTCCGACCTATCAGTATGGCAAATCTTTGATTTGCGCTGTAAGATACTGCAAAAATAGCAAAAAACAAATACAAAATGCTGTTTTGTCTATGTTTTAATAGTAGCAACCCTCGTGCGCCGTTGTTGGTGTCCCCATCAATGACTGAAAAGATTAAGCCGAAAGGGGTAGGGACGGCATTGAGTGGTTTCACAAAAAATAAAATGATACATTCGCCCAAAGTTATGGGACAAAAGTCGTATTTTAGGAGGGGAGGGCTTGTGTGCGTATTAACATTTTCTACCTTTGCGCGTATCTTATTTGAGCAAACAGACTTATTTTCAAAACCCCATCTCAAAATGCAAACTGCCCTTTGAGGCAGTGCGCTAAGAAAATGCAAAATTCCCTACATATCCAATCTTTCGGACAGAAGGCAGCTCCCTACAAAAATCTAAGCCCACTTAGATTTTGGCAGGTGCTTTTGCTTCTGGTGTGGTCTTTTGTTTTTTCTCAATTTGGGACTTCTTTGGCACAAGTAAAGACCGATTTAGGATTGCCTTTGGGTTCGTATTTTGAAAATCTGATTGCCCAAACTTGGCAACAGGAAAAGACCGACCTTTGGCTCTATCAAACCGAGGAATCGCATCTACCCCTAACCGAAGTGTTGCCCGATAAGATAGAAGTTGAGGAAAAGAAGCCCGAATCTAACAAACAAAAATGCAAGGCAGGGTTAAAGGCAGTAGGTCTGAAACATAAAATAGAACAGATTGGCGAAATTGTCTTCCTACAAAAAACGTTATTTTTAGCTCTCGAAAAACAAAACTGTACGCGCAACCACCTTCCACTATTCCTACTTTTTCATAGTTGGAAATCTTTTCTGTGTCGTATCTAACTTAAAAAAGTTTATTTTCTTTTCAATCTTGGCAGTTGAGAAAGGCTGATAATCAGCCTCTTAATAGCGGTTTTCTTTGTTGCGAAACAATGAGGTGCGAAACACTTAGCCCCTAAATTTTAACGTAGCGCAAAGGTCTGCCCTCGTTCTTGTTGCCAATTTAGGATTTGATTAGAAAATGAATAACTAAATTCTTTTTGAATACCATTTACACGTTTAAAAATAAAAAATATGTACTTTACAAAATTTACTTTTCTACTCGTAGGAATTGCACTTTTCCTACAAGGCTGCCAGAGTCATGCCGAAAAACCGCACGAAGTAGGCAAACTTTTGGTAACGACTCCTTTTGCACAAGATACTACCATTCTCAAAGAGTATGTCTGTCAAATTCGCGCCATTCAACATATCGAGATACGTGCCTTAGAAAGAGGCTACTTGCAGGAAACCTTTGTAGATGAAGGACAGCTTGTAAGAAAAGGAACGCAGATGTTTCAAATTATGCCTGCCCTTTATCAGGCAGAAACACACAAGGCAGAGGCAGAGGTGAACTTTGCCAAGATAGAGTATCAAAATACCAAAGTGTTGGCAGATAGCAATATTGTTTCTAAAAATGAATTAGCCTTAGCAAAGGCGAAATTAGACAAAGCCAATGCGGAATTAGAATTGGCACAGGCGCATCTGAATTTTACCAAAATACAAGCTCCTTTTGATGGCATCATGAACCGCTTGGAAGTGCGTTTGGGCAGTTTGGTAGAAGAAGGCGAGCTACTCACTACTTTGTCGGACAATAGCAAAATGTGGGTCTATTTCAATGTTCCCGAAGCAGAATATTTAGACTATGCCACCAATGGCAAGAAAGGCGAACCCTTGAAAGTCAGGCTTCAAATGGCAAATAAAAAGATTTTTGACCAAGTAGGTATTGTAGAAACCATCGAGGCAGACTTCAACAACGAAACGGGCAATATTGCCTTTCGCGCCACCTTTCCCAATCCGAATGCGATTTTAAGACATGGCGAAACAGGAAATATCCTAATGCCTACAACGCTTGAAAATGCGTTGCTCATTCCACAGAAGGCTACTTTTGAGGTCTTAGACAAAAAATATGTCTATGTGGTAGATGATAAAAATCGCGTACAGACCCGCCTAATTGAGGTAGCCGCCGAATTGCCACACCTTTATATCGTGAGCAAGGGGCTTTCGGTAGAGGATAAGGTCTTGATAGAGGGCTTGCGAAAGGTGAAAAATAATCAGGAGATTGAATATAATTTCGAGGAGCCAGAAAAGGTCTTGACGGCTTTAAATGCCTTGCATGCAGAATAAGGTTTAAAAATCAAGATTTTATATCATTATCTTAAAAATAATAAGGCTATGTTTCGTAAATTTATTCAACGCCCTGTACTGGCGATAGTCATTTCGCTGCTCATCATTTTTTTGGGAGCTTTAGCGATTGCGACCCGACCAATTTCTCAATTCCCTGAAATTGCGCCGCCGCGTGTCATGGTTTTCATTCACTACCCAGGGGCAAGTGCTGACGTTTTGGTCAATTCTACCCTGATTCCCTTAGAACGTTCCATCAATGGCGTGCAAGACATGCAGTATATCCTTTCTGATGCTACCAGCGCGGGGGAGGCGACGATACAAATTGTCTTCGAGCCGGGTACAGACCCCAATGCTGCCGTCGTCAATGTCAAGACGCGCATAGACCAAGTCATGAACAATTTGCCCCCTTTGGTGCAGCGCGAAGGGGTTGTGATTACACCTATGCAGCCGAGCATGCTTATGTATGTCAATTTGTATAGTAAAGATAAAAATGCAGATGAGAAATTTTTGTATAATTATGCCAACGTGCATTTGATTCCCGAATTGCAACGCATTAAAGGCATGGGACGCGCTCAAATTTTGGGAAGCCGCCAATATGCCATGCGCGTGTGGCTCAAACCCGACAGAATGAGAGCCTACAACCTTTCCACCGAAGAAGTGTTGGCGGCGATAGACGAGCAAAGCGTTATCGGACGACCCGGACGCTTGGGGCAGAGTTCGGGCAAATCGGCACAATCCTTAGAATACGTCCTGACCTACAAAGGGCGATTTAATAAACCCGAAGAATATGGCGAAATTATCGTCAAGGCAACACCCGAAGGCGAAATTTTGAAGCTCAAAGATGTGGCAGAGGTAGAATTGGGTAGTGAATTTTTCGACATCTATTCTAACAAAGACGGCTACCCTGCGGCTTCCATTGTCTTGAAGCAGAACTTTGGCAGCAACGCCAGCAAGGTCATCGAGGACATCAAACTCAAATTAGAGGAGATGAAACAAGATTTTCCGCCCGGTATGGATTACGAAATTAGCTACGACGTATCCAAATTTGTAGATGCCTCGATAGATAAGGTCTTACATACCCTTGTGGAGGCTTTTGTCTTGGTTGCCTTTGTGGTCTTCATTTTTTTGGGCGATTGGCGTTCTACCCTTATTCCTACTTTGGCAGTGCCTGTTTCGCTTGTGGGGGCATTTATTTTTATGCAACTCTTGGGGCTTACCATCAATCTTATCACGCTTTTCGCCTTAGTGTTGGCGATTGGGATTGTCGTAGATGATGCGATTGTGGTAGTGGAAGCCGTCCATGCGAAGATGGAAGAATTTACGCACCTAACGCCCTATCAGGCAGTTCGTTTGGTTCTCGATGAAATCAGCGGCGCAATTATCGCCATTACCTTGATTATGATGGCGGTTTTTATTCCTGTGGCTTTTATGAGCGGTCCGGTGGGGATATTTTACCGTCAATTTTCTATTACGATGGTGAGTGCGATTTTCCTTTCGGGGGTTGTCGCCCTGACGCTCACGCCTGTTCTTTGCGCCATTATTTTGAAAAATAAACATGGCAAAGTTAGGAAGCGCAATTTTATAGAAATTGCATTAGAAAGTTTTAACCATAAATTTGAAAAAGGCACGAATCTTTATGTCGACTTGTTGCGCCTTATTGTCAATCGAAGGGTGGTTACTTTCGCGGTTTTGCTTGCCTTTGCCTTTGGGGTTGTTTTTGTAAATGAGGAACTGCCCAGCGGCTTTATACCCAACGAAGACCAAGGCATGATTTACGCCATTATCCAAACGCCCCCGGGAACGACGCTTGAAAGAACCAACGCCGTTGCGCGTGAGCTACAAAAAATTGCTGAGGAGGTAGAGGGTATCCAATCGGTTTCTTCTTTGGCGGGTTATGAAATCCTGACCGAAGGGCGCGGCTCGAATGCAGGCACTTGCCTTATCAACCTAAAAGATTGGAACGAAAGGCATCATTCGGTTCATCATATCATTGAAGAATTAGAAGAAAAAACAAAGGACTTAGGTGCGATTATCGAATACTTCGAGCCGCCTGCTGTCCCCGGTTATGGTTCTTCTGATGGTTTTTCGTTGCGCTTATTAGACAAAGGCACAACCACAGACTATCAAGAATTTGACAAAATCAACCAAGATTTTATGGCTGCCTTAGCCCAGCGAAAAGAGCTAACAGGGCTTTTTACCTTCTTTGCTGCCAACTACCCCCAATACGAACTCATCATCGACAACGAATTAGCCATGCAAAAAGGCGTTTCTATCGGCAGGGCAATGGAAAACCTCGACGTGCTTATCGGCAGTACCTACGAACAGGGCTTTATCCGTTTTGGCAACTTCTTCAAAGTTTATACCCAAGCAGCCCCCGAATATCGCAAGATGCCTTCCGACATCACAAACCTTTTCATCAAAAACGACCATGACGAAATGGTGCCGTACTCCTCCTTCATGACGGTGAAAAAGACGCAAGGACCCAACGAAATCACGCGCTTCAACCTCTACATGTCGGCTTCCATACGGGGCGTACCTGCCAAAGGCTACACCAGCGGTGATGCCATCAAAGCGATACAGGAAGTAGCCAAACAAACGTTGCCACAAGGCTACGACATCGCTTGGGAAGGGCTTTCCTACGACGAGGCAAAGCGCGGAAACGAGGCAATTTATATTTTCGTTGTTGTTTTAGTCTTTGTTTATTTGGTTTTGGCTGCCCAATATGAAAGTTTTATCATTCCCTTAGCCGTTATTTTCTCACTGCCTCCGGGCGTATTTGGGTCATTTTTGCTTTTGGAGCAGATGGGATTAGCCAACGATATTTATGCCCAAATTGGGCTTATTATGTTGGTCGGATTGTTGGGTAAAAATGCCGTTCTGATTGTAGAATTTGCCGTTCAGAAACACGAACAAGGCGCAACCGTTTTAGAAGCCGCCATCGAAGGGGCGAAGGCGCGTTTTCGCCCTATCTTGATGACCTCTTTTGCCTTTATTGCGGGTCTGATTCCGCTCGTGATTGCCACAGGTGCAGGGGCGATTGGCAATAGAACCATTGGCGCATCTTCTTTGGGTGGTATGCTTTTCGGTACAATTTTCGGCGTAATTATCGTTCCGGGTCTGTATTATATTTTCGGAAAGATTGCCGAAGGTAGAAAACTTATCAAAGACGAAGACGAATCGCCCTTGACCGAACACGAAGAACATAGCTAATCCCCAAATGGGTGCTATCTATCAGATTATAGCTGTCGGCAATGGGTCGACAGCTTCCTTCATAGTTTTATTCTACAAATTTTATATAAATTTTCAAAATGAAAAATATAAAAAAAACGATACTCCTTTTGCTACCCTTATTTTTTTTGAATGGCTGCAAAATCCCGACTTTCGAAACCAAAGAGGCACAAACTGCCCTACCCCAGACTTTTTCTACCCAAAAAATAGCCGCACAAGCCAATATTGCCACTTTGGGGTGGAAAGATTATTTTCAAGATTCGCTTCTCATTGCCCTTATCGATACTGCCCTTAGCCACAATCAGGAACTTAATATGCGCTTGCAGGAGGTACTCATAGAGCAGAACGAAATTCAGGCACGCAAGGGCGAATACCTGCCCTTTGTTAGTTTGCGAGCAGGAGCAGGCGTAGAAAAAGAAGGGCGTTATACCCGTTTGGGGGCAGTGGAGGAAAACCTTGAAATCAAGCCCGACACGCATTTTCCCGAACCGTTGCCCAATTATATGTTTGGTTTGTATGCGTCTTGGGAGTTGGACGTTTGGAAAAAATTGCGAAACGCAAAGAAATCTGCCGCCCTTCGTTATTTGGCAAGTGTGGAAGGCAATCGCTTTTTTATCACGACGCTTATCGCCGAAATTGCCGAATCTTACTATGAACTCTTGGCTTTGGATAATTTACTAAAAATTATTGAACAAAATATCAAATTACAAGAAAACGTACTACAAGCCATCAAACTCGAAAAAGAAGCCGCTAAGGTGTCCCAACTTGCCGTTAATCGTTTTGAGGCACAGTACCTCAATACACAGAATTTGCAGTATCAGGTGCGCCAAGAAATTACGGTCATTGAAAATAAAATAAACTTTTTAATGGGACAATATCCGCAACCTATTCGCCGAAATGCCCTTGTTTTCGATACCTTGCAAGTGAGGGCGGAAGCTATCGGTGCGCCTGCCCAGCTTCTCACACAGCGTCCCGACATCAAGCAAGCCGAATTGAAGTTGGCGGCTGCAAAATTAGACGTACAAGTGGCGAAAGCCTATTTCTACCCTGCCCTTAGCCTCGATGCAGGTATTGGCATGCAAGCCTTTCAGCCTGCCTTACTTTTCAATCTCAAATCTTTGCTCTTTAATGCAGCTACTAATTTGGCAGCTCCTTTAGTCAATAGAAATGCGATTCAGGCACTCTACAAAAATGCCAATGCCAAGCAAGTGCAGGCGGTTTATTACTACGAACAGACCCTTCTCAATGCCTATCTTGAAGTCTGCAATCAGCTTGCGCAGGTAGAAAATTTTAATAAAAGTTATGAGCTAAAAAATAAAGAAGTTGATATTTTGATGCAATCTATTGGCATTTCTACCAATCTCTTTCGTGCTGCACGCGCCGACTACATGGAAGTTTTGCTTACCCAGCGCGAAGCCCTCGATGCTAAAATCGAGCTTATCGAAATCAAAAGAAAGCAGATGCAAGCAAAAGTCAATCTTTATCGCGCCTTAGGTGGAGGCTGGAATTAGTTTAGATAAAGTGTTATTTATCGCATCTTTTCAATACTTTCCGATACAAATGTAGGGACAAGGCACTGCCTTGTCCTTGTATTTAGATGATGTAAATTTTTTAAACTTAAAAATATAAAGTTTCACAGCATTTAACATACTTGTTTTAAGTTGTTATTTTTGGAAAAGCATTTCCCGAACCTCGCTGACGTAAATGTAGGGACAAGGCACTGCCTTGTCCTTGTATTTGGATAACATAATTTTTTTAAACTTAAAAGTGTAAAATTTTACAGAACTTTATATTATTATTTTTAGAAAAATATTTCCCAAACCTCGCTGACGGCTAAAAGCCTCAGCGACGGTTTTTTTTGACTTCGTACATAGCATACGACCTGCCTTGCTTTCTTTGTAGTATAATCGTTTCAGAAAACCCTCTAAACCGTTCAAGTTATGCTACAAAATCTTATCTCTAATTTTTTTGGGGCAGGTCAGAAAAAAGACGAAGCCGCCAATCGCTATAAAGTTTGCAAACTTATTATGGTTACTGATACAAATCATAATAAATTTTATGATATGAAACAAATTAGCGATAATTTTTTTGAAGTGCATTACGGCAGGGTAGGCAATAAAGCGAGTATTCGCAATTACCCGATGAGCCGTTGGGAAAGTCTTTATCGTGAAAAAGTGGGCAAAGGCTATCGCGACCAAAGTGCCTTTTTTGCCGACATCGAGCCTGAAAAAGAAGCGCGTTTTGTAGGCGTAAAAAGTGCAGATGCGCAAGATTTATTACGTCGTCTGACGCGCTATGCGGAAGCCTCCATCGACTACCATTATGCCGTTAAAGCCGACCAGGTAACGCCTCGTCAGGTGCAGGAAGCGCAGTGGCTTCTCGATGAAATTGCGGTATTGCTCTATTTGAACACAGATACAGTACGTCTCAATCGCATGGTTTTGGAATTCTATCAAATTGTACCTCGCAAAATGAACAAGGTAAAAGAACACCTTTTTGAGCCAATTCTTACACCAGAAGAACTTGAAAAAGCGCAGGATAAATTAGCCCAAGAGCAAGAAATTCTTGATGTTATGAAGGGGCAGGTGCAGATGCAGCAGCAAAAAGGGAGCAAGACAAAGGAGGGCGAAATCAAGGAAATAGACGTACTCAAACAGATGAATTTGCTTGTAGAGTTGGTGGAAGAGGAGCAGGAAATCGAGCTTATCAAATCCAAGATGGATAGCACAGGGGTTCGTTTTCTTCGCGCTTTTCGCATCTCGAATACCCAGACAGAGGAGCGTTTTGAAAGTCATTTGCGCCGCCAAAACAATCAGCACAAGGAATTATTTTGGCATGGCAGTCGAAACGAAAATTGGCTTTCTATCCTACAAAATGGCTTACAGTTGCACCCTGCCAAAGCGGTCATTACAGGTAAGATGTTTGGTTATGGGATTTATTTTGCAGATAAATTCAATAAATCTTTGAACTATACTTCTTTACGCGGCTCTTTATGGACAGGTGGCAAGTCGGATAGGGCATTTTTGGCACTTTATCAGGTGCATTTAGGCAACCCTCTGACGGTTAGGAAGCATCAGGCTTGGTGCAGCGATTTGAACTACAAAAAATTGAAGGCGAAAGGGGAAGAATACGATTCGCTTTTTGCAGAAGGGGGGGCAGACCTCATCAATAATGAATACATTGTCTATAAAGAGGAACAATGTACTATCAAATATTTAGTAGAAATTTGTTAATTTTAGTGTCTTTATTTTGATATTTTGCTATCTTGCTTCTAAACCTCTAAATCCATTTCCTATGCGTTACGTACTTTATCGTGAAATCGTCAAAGAAACTGCCGAAAACCTGATGAAGGCGCACGGCAAAACGACTACTTTGGAAGTCAAACTTGCGCTTCGAGCGGCGCATTTTATCGCTTTTCAATCCGAAGTGTCGGCTCACATGGACGCGCTGGCGGCGGAAAATGGCTGGTCTTTTCACTTCAACGGCATTTTTCGCACCTACTACCTCCCACAAGAGGCAGAACAGCAGCAGGCAAATAATATAGAAAGCGGCGATTTTTACTTCTTGTTGAACTAAAATCATCAAAAACAAAAGCAAAGTTGTTCGATAGGGCAGATTTAGGATTTGCAGAAGTTCCCAAAATTGAGTAGCTTTGCTTTTGTTCGCTTCTATCAAATAGAACGCATAAATATACATTTTAAAACTAAAAATGAGCATCAATAAACATATCATAGACCAAAGAATCACAAAGTTAGTAGAAGAAAACCCTACTTGGTTTGGTGAAACAAGTGATAGAAATAAAAAACTATCAAAAGCATTTGTCTTGCTTTCAGTAGCGAGTTATTTAGATATTGAGCTATCAGAAGCGATAGGAGTCCTCACCGAGGGGGGTAATGATGCAGGAATTGATGCACTTTATGTCGAAGATGTACTTTCAGACGAGTTTTCTGTGGTTATTTTTCAGGGTAAATACAAATTCAATTTAGAAGATGATAGTAATTTTCCTTCTAATAGCATACAAAAGGTAATAGACACGATTCGTACTATTTTTGACCCTAAAAAAAGCGTTACTAAAAATAAAGAATTAACTGCTAAAATTGCAGAAATAAATTCACTGGTTTCTGATGCCAAAATTCCAATTATCAAATGTATTTTTACCAACAACGGGCTTAAATGGAATAACGAGGGTGAGATGCACATCAAAAATGCAGATTTTCCCGAAAATCAAGTTACTTTCGAGCATTTTAATCATGATGATATTGTAAAAAAAATTACAAGTTATAAACCAATAAAGGCAACTTTACGTTTGGCGGGCTTAAGCATTGCAGAGGACTACAACTTTAAAAGAGTCATCATTGGGAAAATTGGGGTGATGGAAATAAAGGCTCTTTTTGATACGTATGGCGATAATTTGTTACAAAAAAATGTGCGAAGGTATTTAGGTTTAAATGTTAAAAACAGTGTGAATTTAGCAATTAAAGAAACCTTAAAAAGTGAAAAAAAAGAAAATTTCTATTTCTATAATAACGGTATTACTATGATTTGTAGCAAATTTAGTTATTCTGGTCTTCAGAGGCAAGATTGGGCAGTAATCGTTGAGGACTTACAAATCATCAATGGGGGACAAACTTGTAAGACCATTCAAAACACAATAGAAGCATATCCGAATCTTGATTATACAAATGTTTTTGTTTTGGTTAGACTTTATGAGTTATCTACTGATGCTCAAGATTTAATAACGGACGTAACGCTGGCTACCAACAGCCAAAGTCCCGTAGATTTGCGCGATTTAAGAGCTAACGATTTGACACAAAAAGCCTTAGAAATAGAGGTTGCAGGCTTAGGTTTTGCCTATAAAAGGGTCAGAGATACGCTTTCCATAGGCGATTTCATTTCTTCTTCGGTGGCAGCAGAGGCAGTCTTTGCCATTTGGCGCGAAAAGCCACATCTTACAAAATTTAATAAGAAAAATCTTTTTGGAAAATACTACGACCAGATATTTGGCAATCTAAATGCTGCTCAACTGATAATTGCCGTTACAATTTATAGGTATTGCGACTTAATCAGACGCAAAGAGCATTTCCTCAATCAATATCCTCATTTGCCTTATAGTCATTATTTTATTGCTATGTTAATGGGAAAACTTTTACTTAAAGAAAATAATATTGAACTAAAAAAATTAACACATACAAATTTCAAATTTATTCTTGATTATTTTAACAAAAATAACGAAAAAATATTTTATAAATCTAATCTCATTCTGACAAAGTCTTTAAATGATTATTTCAACATCGATTATACAAAAATAGAGGCAAGGCGTTTGTCTGCCGCCTTTAGAAGGGGAGAATTGATAGAATTTTTACAGCAGGTTTGAGAGCGGCAGATTTCCTTGCTTTTTGTATTGCTATTTTGTGTATCTTTGTTGCTACCCAAAGTTGAAGTAGGCAACTTAATGATACAAAAATGAAATTTTTACGACACTTGTTTTTAGTTTTTTTCTTGTTAGGTCTGATAAATTTTGCAGAAATCGCTACTTTTTCTTTGCAGGCGCAAAATAAAAATACGCGCTCTTATCTTCAACGCGAGCGCAACGCCATTTTAAGTCGTATCAACAAAACGAATCGGATTTTGGCAAGGGCGCGTCAGGATAGAAATTCCGCGCTTCAAAATTTGCACGCCATCAGTGGGCAAATCAAGCAAAGAGAGGCTCTTTTGGGCGTTTTAGAACAAGAAGCAGAATTGATAGAAGCGCAAATTTCACAAAGCGAACAAGTGGTGCAGGCTCTGGAAGACGATTTGACCGCTTTGAAAGCCGAGTATGCGAAAGTTTTGCTCATTACCTTTAAGATGAATAACCAATACGACCGTCTTGTCCTGCTTTTGGCTTCGGAAAATTTGCAGGAGCTACTGGCAAGGCTACGCTATTTTCAAAAGTATAATGAAGTTAGAAATGAACAAATTATACAAATAGAAAAACTAAAAAATCAACTATTGAGTCAGAACGCCAAATTAGCTTCACAAAGAGAAGAAAAAACAGAACTTTATGCTGTACAAGCCAAAGAAAAAATAGAATTGGAGCAGCTTAAAAAGAAACAAAGTGGTCTTATTTCACAAATTCGCAACAAAGAAAGTCAGTTATTATCAGAATTGGGAAAAGAAAAGCGCGTACTGAAAGAACTCAACGAATTGGTTAGTCAAAGTATCGGGCAGGCAGAATTTGCAGCTTCTTTGAGTGGTGAGGAAAAATTATTGGCTACTAATTTTGCCAAAAACAAGGGCAATATGATATGGCCTGTTCAGAATGGCTTTATTTCGGCGCATTTCGGGATTCAGGAATATCTGCCTACCAAAGAAAACGAGAAAAAAATAGAAATTGAAAAGTTGGGAATTGACATCAGAACTTCGCCTGCCGAGCGTGTTCGTGCGATTTTTGTTGGAAAAGTGGTAGATGTAAGCGAAATTCCCGGACGCGGTTATTTGGTCATTATTCAGCATGGCGAATATTTTACTGTTTATTCAAAACTTAAAACTGTTTCTATCAAAGCAGGCGACAAAGTCCAGACCAAACAAGAAATTGGCACTGTTGGGGCTTTCAAAAACGACCTTTACGAAATAGAGTTTCAGATTTGGCGACACCAAACCAAGCTCAATCCCGAACATTGGATAACAAAATAAAAAATTATGAACTCAAACAAGTTAAAAATCGAAATTTGGAGCGACCTCGTTTGCCCTTTTTGTTATATCGGAAAGCGCGAATTGGAAAATGCACTCGAAAGCCTCGAAAAAACGCAGGCGGTAGAAATCGAGTGGAAAAGTTTTGAGCTAATGCCAGATTTGCCTGATAATTACGATAAAAGTTCGTATCAATTTTTTGCAGAAAAGTATGGCACAAGCCTCGCGCAGGCGAAAATGGCGCATTTGCAGGTGGCACAAAGGGCAAAATCCTTAGGGCTTGACTATCAATTTGATAAGACCCAACTTGTAAAAACGCAAAAAGCGCATCAATTTTTGCATTTTGCCAAGACAAAAAATAAACAAACCCAAGCCAAAGAGCGTCTTTTTCAGGCTTTTTTTACGGAGGGGAAAAAGTTAGATGCAGAGCATACCCTTATCGCTTTGGGCAAAGAATTGGGCTTTGAGCCGACAGAAATAGAAACTATTTTTAAACAAAAATTATACTTAAAAGAAATTGAAAACGACATAGAAGAGGCGCGAAAGATAGGCGTGCGAGGCGTGCCGTTTTTTGTTTTCGAGGGAAAATATGCCGTTTCAGGGGCGCAGCCAAAAGAGGCGTTTGTGTCTGTGCTACAAAAAACATTTGAAATGTTAGCTAAAAAATCAAATGATATGGCGGCTGCTCAAACAGAAGGAAAGACCGACACGACAGGTCAGGCGGCTTGTCGAGTAGGAGATGATTGTTTGTAAAAAACAATTTTTATCTCATAAAACTAATAAATTGCAGCCCCTTACATCACTGTTATCAAACCTACCCAAAACTTCAAAAGCGTCAGGGGCTACGTCGGGGCGCATTTTGCCCAAATCTTGCGTTTCTATAAAGGCACAACTTTCTACATTGGCAAGGTCGATGACGTTGATGCCGCCTTGTGAGAGTCCCTGCTCGAAGGGGTCGTTGGGGTCGCGCAGTAGCACACGCGCCCAAGGGGGAAACTTAAAAACGCCCTCTTTTTCGGAATAACCCTGTGAAAGAAGTTCGGTCATGCCATATTCGGAATGGATTTGCGGAACGCCAAAAGCCTGCTGCAAAAGTTGATGCACCTCTTGGCGGACGCGCTCTCTGCCCCGTCCTTTCATGCCCCCCGTTTCGAAAATCAATAAATTGGGTAGGGCAGGCAGCCCCTCGGCTACCCACTGCTCGGCAAATTCCAAAAGCGCGTAGGTTACGCCAAAAAGAATTGTTTTCTCATCCTTCTCTGCACTTTTCAAAAGTGCTTGCCTAAGTGCTTGATTTTGATTTAAAAAATAACCCGATTCCTTTTTTGTATAGTTTAAAAAATCGTCTATCATCAAAATTAGAGAAGAGCCTTCGCGTTCTTGATAGGAGGGCAGCAGCGCAAAAAGTTTATATTGTTCTAAATTATTATAAAAAAGTTCAAAAATAGTTTTGCAGTTTTGTAAGTAAAATTGAGTATCGGTTACGAAATGTTGGCTTCTACTGCTGCCCGTTGTGCCACTGCTTTGAAAACACATTTCGATGGGGCGCGTGCCTGTTTGTACGTGATGGGTTTTAAAAAATGAAATTGGTAGAAAAGGAATCTGCGAAATTGCCACAATTTCGCTTATCTTTACGTCTAAATACTGTAAATACTGACGATAAACTGGGTTGTGCCTTGCCTGTTGGCGAAAAAGTTGTAAGGCGTGGTCTTCAAAATCGCAAGGTGCTAAATTGAAGAGTTCGCGCTTGAAAACAGAGCTAAAAGTTTCAAAATCAGACACTTGTGAGGGTGAAGTAGGCATACCTGCGGTTTTTATCGAGTGGTTTTTTATACAAGAGCTATGCAAAATAAACAAAAAAACAAATACGATACCCCTATGTTCTCACTGTTTTCTCGCTTCGCCTCTTTTTGGGGCAGTTCGTTTCAAAGCTCATTTCTTGGGTCTGGTCTTGCAAAATGCTTCGTGGGCGGCTTGTTTTTCTTGCTTTCGGGCTGTTTGGCAGAGCCAGATTATCCCGTAATTCCACAAATTAGATTTGAGAATGTGCAGAATATTGCAAGTAAAAGTTTTCAAAATACAGATTCTATCTCTATTACCATTTATTTTGAAGATGGCGACGGAGATTTGGGTTTGAGTCCCGCCGATTCTTTGCCGCCCTACACGCTTTTCAATGCTGATGGTTCGCCTAATCCTTTTTATTACAATTATTTTGTTGAAGTAGAAAAGCAACAACCTGATGGCTCTTTTCAGACCCTGATGTTTGGCGACCAAACCTTTACCCTCAACGGGCGTTTTCCCCCCCTCAATAGCTTGGGCAAGCCCACTGCTTTGGAGGGCGTTTTGCGTTTTAGCTTCCAACTCTTTCCTAACCCCATTACAAGCAGGGGAGATGTGCTGCGTTTTCGCGTCAAGATTGCCGACCGCGCCCTGCATACCAGCAACGAAATTACGACAGAAACGATTACAGTTGGGGAATATAACTAAATTTTTCTATTAGAAAAAAATAAAAAAGAGTTGAATACCCTTGTTGCTACTTGGCGTGAAACGCACAAGTAGCAACAAGCGCAACCTCATCATTTCAAGTATAAAACCAAAAAAAACACCAAATTGGAAGATAATCAAAAAAATCGCTTTCTGCCTAATTCCTCAAAAGAGGCACTGGAAATCCATTCAGAGGCTACGCTAACCGATTTACAGCACTATATCGCTGCACTTTGTAAAGAAAAAGGTTGGGATAAAAACTCACATTTAGAAATTTTTTTGTTACTTTCGGAAGAAGTGGGCGAATTGGCAAACGCCATTCGTAGGCACACCAACTTGCACAAAAGAGCCGAAGACGGCACTACAAAGGAGGCGACACGTGCGCTTTTGGCTTCGGAATTAGTAGATGTTTTAAATTATATTTTAGACCTCGCTAATTATTTTGAAATTGATTTGCAAAAGGCTTTTATAGAAAAAAATAAAGACAACGAAAGGCGAAACTGGCAGGCTTAAACTTTGTTTTTTATTTATTCTAAAAAAATAAAAAATATGCAAAAAACATTACATTTATTTCGTTATGCTTTTCAAAGTCTTTTAGAGCGTCCTTTTAAGTTTTTTTCGCTCGTTTTCATATATGCTTGGGTTGTGGCTTTTTATGGTTCAATTATTTTTTTTACAAGTGCTTTACAAAAACAAACGCAAGATGTACTATCTGAACTGCCCGAAATTTGGGTGCAAAAGTTACAAGGGGGGCGTTTGGTTGCGATAGAAAAGCAGTGGCAGGATAGTATTGCGCAAATTCGAGGGGTGAAAAAAGTGCAGGCGCGATATTGGGGCTATGCTTTTGATGAGGCAACGGGGGCGGTCTTTACTTTGATGGGAAAAGATAGCCTGCCTTCGCAAACGGCTTGCGTAGGAGATGGCATTTTAGCTCTCAAAGGGCTTGAAAATCAGGACTTTATCAGCCTTACGACGGCGGAAGGCAACAAAATGACGTGGAAAATAGAAA
The DNA here is from genome assembly GCF_000422585.1 of Hugenholtzia roseola DSM 9546. Classification (NCBI taxonomy): domain Bacteria; kingdom Pseudomonadati; phylum Bacteroidota; class Cytophagia; order Cytophagales; family Bernardetiaceae; genus Hugenholtzia; species Hugenholtzia roseola. The sequence goes on along the minus strand of NZ_AUGI01000053.1, from coordinate 11,122 downwards.
CGCCTTTCAGCCCACAAACGGCAATTCTAACACAAGATTTGGTGGCTGTTCCCATTGCAGAAGCGCAAGTTTTTTTAGGACTCACGCCGCAGCAAGCCACAGATTTAGCCATTTCCATCTATAATCCTGCCGAAATAGATAACATTTCACGTAAAATAAGAACGCAATTTCCTGCCTTTCGCATCACGCAGCGCGAAGAATTGGAGGCTACCTATCAGGCACTTTTCAGTTGGCGCGGCGGCATTTTATTATATGGTTCGCTTTTAGGAATATTTGCTTTCCTAATTTTGGCTTGGGAACGCGCCGCAGGGCTTAATGCTGCCGAGCGCAGAGAAATTGGAATTTTGAAAGCCGTTGGTTGGCATATTTCCGATGTCTTGCGGCTTAAATTTTACGAAGGGGCTTTGGTTGCAATTTTGGCAACTTCTATCGGCATTTTGCTTGCCTTTGCGCATGTCTTTGCCCTAAAAGCACCCTTATTAAAGCCGCTTTTGGCGGGTTGGTCGGTTTTATATCCCTCTTTTCACCTCTATCCTGTGGTTTCTTTGGGCGATATATTAGCCATTTTTGCCCTTTCGCTTTTCCCCTATCTAACCGCAACGCTCATTCCCGCTTGGAAAGCCGCCATTACGGAGGCTGCCGAAGTGATGCGATAGTGATGCGATAGTTTCAAAAAATTACAGTTTTGATAGTTCATATTCTATGTTTTTTCGGGCTTGATTTTCATATTTTTCATAAAAAAAAGCGGTTTTGTATATTTTTTCTTGTGCTAAAAAATGAGTTAATGCCTTTTTTCTACCTCTTTTATATAAAAAATCTGGTACAATTTGGTACTCTTTCCTTATAGCTTGGGTATAAATTTGATAGCTTTCGGTTTCACTGCCCAAAATTTTCAAGTCTGCATCTAAGAAATACGCCAAATCTTCTTCTTCTTTATCCTCTTTTTGTAGTTGATGCTTTTGAGTCGCTAAAATATAATGCTTGATTTTTTCTAATTCATTATTTTTTAAATAAAACTTAAACTTTTCTAATTTTGAAAGAGCCAACTCTGCACTTTGCATTTCATTGTCTTGTTTCAAAGGCTGATAGATGGCATCATGAAAAAAGACAGAAAAATAAATAGAATTTTTATCTAAAAAAGTAATATTTTTCAGACTATTAAAAATATCGACCAAATGCACCAAGTTGTGATATGCTCTATGCTTTTCACTATATCGCCTTATGAGGTCTTCGAAAATAGCATCAAAGTCATTTTGAAGTGCGGCTTCGAGCGACAATGATACGCCAATTTCTGTCCAGATATTTTGTAATATAAAATAGTTTTCTTTTTTCATAAAATTAAAGTTTTAAGATTTTGATAGCGATTTTTCCTTTGGAAATGGCGTATAGATTGAGTGCGTCTGTGGTTAGGCGCATCTCCTGTGGGTATAGTTCAAAAGTTTGAATGTCTATTTCCACTTGTTCAGAAATTTTACCTTTTGAGAGTCCTTCTTTGATAAGAAGGGGCAATTTTTCAGTGTAAGATTGTAGCGAAAAAACGAGCATTTCCTGTACGCGCTCTTTGGCACTTTCTTTCATGAGCCACTGTGCCGTTTGCAAGATGGTTTCTTCTGTCTGCACGTCGAAGTCGAAATCTTGCACCTTAATTTGCACCGTAGCGGTATCCAGAAGCGGTCTGCCCCTAAAAAAAACATTGCCATTGACATCGCCTTCTGCGCCCAATTCAAAGACTAAAAATTTGCCCTGACCACTTACAGCGGCTTTTTTGATTTTTACTGCATAGTCGTAGTCGGGAAATTTAAGAACCGTATCTTGCACTTTTTCGCTCAAAATCTGATTGACGGTTTGATAAAAAACAATGCCTTCCACATGCAAGGCAAAACCTTCATTTTGGAGTTTTTTATTGAGGCGCAGCGCAGGAAGTGGCACGTAAGAAACGGCAGGCTTTTCACTGATGATAGTTTTTATATTGGTATGAATCTTAACGAAAATTTCTAAACAATTGCCTTCTTTACTTTGGATACTGCCGATTTTGCTGGCTTCAATTTTAGTAGGTTGATTTACTAACCAAACCTTATTTGTCTTTTTATCTAATAAAATAGGGTCTTGCAATTTTTTCCAAATATTACCTACTACCTTTTCTAATACGTTGAGTCTTTGCGCTACTTGGTCTATTTTATTTTCTAAATCTTCCTTTTTTTTGTTTAATGCTTTTTCTATGGTGGCTGCCAAACCGATTTTGATAAAACCAATTTTAAGGCTGGGTTTTTCTATCCACTCTAAGCCAATTTGTTTGGTTTTGGTTTGGAGCTTCCAATCTGAATCAATTTCTACTTCGGATTTGAATTGTAGGCGCAGGGAGAAAGACAAATCTTTTTCCGCTTTTATTTCTTTTTTAAAAATATTTTTTTTTACCTGTTTTTCTACCCAAACTTTCAATGGAACAGTATAAAACAAAACATTCTTTTTTAAATGAATTTTTATAGGCTCTATTTTGCTAACACGCAACTTCACGCCATCTTTTTCAAAGCTATCGTCGTTGATAATATCGCCTTTGATTTCCTGATTGAGGCGTTTTTCTATGTCTGCCACTTCAATCAAGATAGGAGTTGTAAGTGTCGAGGTAGGAAGCGCGAAGGGCGCGTCGGCTATAAAATCGCTATCCGCATAACTTTTGCGCTCGCCTTCCGAACAGGCATTGAGCAAAAAGAGTAGTACAAATAAAATAGTAAAGAAAACTATTTTTCTACAATAAAAAAGAGAAAATGTCATCAGATTTTGGTAGTTTTTCTTGTTAGTTTTTGGGCATGGAAAGAGAGCCTGCATCGGGCAAAAGCGAAGGAAATATAAAACTAAAAAACAAAGGCACAAAATCAAAATCGCTTTTTTTGAATTTTTCTGGATAAGACAAAAAATATAAGGGCGATTTTGGCACTTAAAGGCGTTTTTCTTCGCAAAATAGAAGCAAAGGGCGGCAAAACACTTTTTGGGAGTTGCTTTCTTGCGCTCGTTTCCATGAAAATTTGCAAACAAGGGCAAAGAATATCCGTCTCTTTTTTGGTAAGAATGATAAAAGCGTGTATCTTTACAAGGCTTATTGCCGTTCCCTATTTGCGCCCTCTGCTGCAAGAGAGCCTTTTGTTTCTCACTTTTTGCCTTTCCAAACCGTCAATTTTGTTCTAAATTGATATGAAAAAAAATACATCTCGCCTTATTATCACGACTTTTATCCTACTTTGGGCTTATTTAGGAAGTGGCTGCGTGCCGATAGAAGACCGTTTTGACCCCATTATTTCACCTTTTGCAATAGAAGATTCCTACTTTTTGAGCGATACCCTGCGTCTGCAAACCAATATCAGCGACAATGCAGGTTTGGAGCGCATCGAGGTAGAGATTCGTCCGCGTGAGAGCAATCCTGACGCTTGGCAGGAATTTTTTGTAATTGAAAATATCCGTTCTCGCCGCTATGCCCTCGATACTTTTTTTGTCGTTCCCGTAGATGCCAATTTAGACCCCTATCAGGTTTCGATTGTGGTCTATGATTTGAGCGGCAAAGTGGTGGAGGCACGCCGCAATTTTGTGATAGTGGGCGATGTGCGTGCGCCGCGTTTTTTTGAGGCGCAAATTACGAATCTGACTCGCCAAGAAGACGAAAGTTATTTAGCCTGCCGCCTAAGCCCTATCCTTTTGAGTGGCTATTTGAAAGACAACATTGGCATTTCGGAGGTACGCGCCCAGCTCGAAAATTTTCCGCCCATTGTGCGTGTGGTGCAGGGTTTGGATTCGATAAGTTTGTCTGATTTGTTTAATGATAGAATTATTATTCCCGACGTGGTAGAAAATGGCACTACTTTACAACTTCGAATACAAGCCACAGATACAGACGGCAATCTTTCTGAGCCGCTTCTTTTCGATATCTTGGTAGATTGTGATGATACCGCGCCTATTTTGGAAATAAATGAAACTCTGCCTGCGCTTGGCAGCGACAATACGGCTAATGTTGTAGAAGGCACTTCTTTTTTCATCACTGACGCAGTGGCAAATGACGTAGGAACGCTCGATAGCCTCTTTATTTTCTTTGGTAAAATTGACGCTACACCTGTTCTGATAGAAAGTCGTGCGCTTGATGTGCCAGAGGATACTTCCTTAGACCTGCAAACGCTCTTTGACGAGGAGCAGATTGAAATTCCGCTGCCCGAAAATGCGCGAGTGGGCGAGCGATACCGCCTAACGCTTTCTTTAAAGGACGAAGGAGGCAATTTTTCAGACCCCTATCACATTATCCTAATTGTTACCAAAGACCAGCCCCCTGTAATTGCTTTGAGCAATATTTTCATACAATTTCAATCGCAAATTATTCAAAATATAGAAGAATTTGACCAAGAGATTGAGATGCGCAGCAATCAGCAGGCACGCATAGAAGGCAAACTTTTAGACGATTTGGGGATTGCGCAGGTGCAAATTGATTGGGGAGTAGTAGGAAACCAAGAAAGAATTGTCAATTTGGAAGAAGCCGACCTACTTATCGGCGATGAATTGCCACAGATTATTGACTTTTCTAATGCCAATATCACAAAGGTTTTCACCCCCGAAAGCAGTCCCACAGGCGCGACCCAAAACTACCTCCTGACCCTTACCGTTACTGATAGCAAAGGGCAGGTTACGCGCCAAAGCTACCGATTTAAGGTTACGCCTTAATGGGGTTAAAAATGGGGTTTAAAGCCCTTTAAAAAGCCGTTAGTAAGTTTTTAAAAACTTACTAACGGCTTTTTTTAATCTTTTTTTGATAACTTTTTTCCTAATTTCTAATAAAACGCCCTAAAAAAAACTGCCCTGTTGCCTTTTCACTGACCCTAATGCCATACGCCCCTTGTGGTAGTGTTTGAATAGAAAGGCGCGTAAGTGCTTGTGAGGAAAAACTCTGCCAAATTTGCCCTGTGCTAAGGGAAAAAATCTCGACTTGGTAAGTTGCGTTTTTATTGGGCAGCGATATTTCGAGGTAATCTTGGCTTGGGTTAGGAAAGACCTGCAAGGGCAAATAGTTGGAATGAGGCAGAGCCGTAGGGGTATTGTTGCAAAAAACATTTTGTAGGTATTGCCAAATTTGTTCGCTAAGTGTAAAAGGAACTAAACTATTATCGGGTGCGTCGCCCAAGCGTATCACAAGCAAATTTTGAGAGGGTACAACGTTTAGTATCTGACCATTTTTACCCAAAGCCGAGTACATATCGGCAGGCGCAGAGGGTTGAAGAAAACCATTAAAGCGATTTTGGCTTTGCGGAATCATGTAAGTTTGTTGTCCATTTAACCACCAAAGATAACCATAAGCAGGGTTTAAATTCTGTGAAGGACGAATTTGTGCCTGAAAATAAAGGCTATCAGAAAGGATAATTTCGTCCTTCCAGATGCCCTTATTAAGCATCAAAATCCCGAAACGCGCCATGCTTCTTGCGTCTGAATAATAGACATTGTTGTAGCCATTGCGGACAAAAAGACCGCGCATGCCAATTTTATTGCGTACTTTTTCGCCAAAATAACGGTTTAGATTGTTGCCCGTTGCGCCTTCAATTACACCATCTAAAAGTGTATAGGGTGCATTGTGGTATGCCCATCTTTTGCCTACTTCTTCTTTGTAAATCAGGCAGTTAGATTCGGTACAGAAAGGGTCTGATACGCCATCATCTAAGCCCGAAGTCATGGTTAGTTGATGCCAAATCGTGATATTATTTTCTTTGTCGGAAGGTAGGCTTGTCCAGCCTGTGCCTAAGTACTGTGAGCTTGCATCTTCTAAGTTTAAATAGCCCTCCGAAGCGGCTATCCCTACGGTAAAGGCGGTCAGCGTCTTGCCTGCGGAAGCCCAATACCAAGGGTCTGTTTGCGAAAAATTGTTCATGTAAGATTCTACCACAATTTTACCATCTTTGACTATCAAAAAGGCTTTTGTGTTGTTGCTTTCCAGAAAAGTAAGCAGTGAGTCGAGTGCAGGACGACACCAGCCCAAAGAGTCGAAGTTGAGCCGCTCCCAAGTGTCGCTATCGTTAGGGGGGAAGTAGAGATTTTGCGCCACAAGCGAGGTAGAAGGCAGAAAAAAGACGTTTCCGACTGAAAAAGAGAAACCAAAAATTAAACCAAAAATAATATTTGTTATTAGATTTGATTTTTCTTTTTGTCTTGTGTAAAATGAGAAAGTACAAATTTTAGTTTTCATATTCATTAGAAAAAAGAGATAAAAGAGAAATAAATGAGAGAAAATAAAGAAAAAACAGAGAAAAAAATAGACAATAAAACAGAGAAAAAAACGAAGTTTTACAATGAAATAAAAACAAACGCGCCCTTTAATTTGCGCCTACTGCTTAGACCTCCTTTTCTTAAAAAGGTTTAAGGCACGCCATTTTTTTTTGCAAGCCTGCAAACAAAAGAAGCCCTTATCTGCGTTTGTTAGGAAAACGGATTTCTAAAAAAATAAAAAAGTTGGGGCATGCGTGCCTCCCTTTCTGACCCGATAGGCTCTGCACCTGACAGACAAAAGATGGCACATCTTCAAGTGGCAGGTCTGCCAAATTGCCCGACTTTTGGGCAGGCTCTCTTTTTTTCGATAAACTTGACAAAACTTGAAAAGAATTATTTTGTGCCGCTAAGGGGTTCATTTCCCAAATGGTAGGCGCGTTTTTTAGGAAAATAGGCAGCGCAGCAAAGCCGTTTATGGATTTTAGAATTTCGTTTTTTGGCATGAAAATCGTAACTTCAAACCCTGAAACGGAAAGGCAAGAAAAGTGTTTTCGCGTTTCTTCTGCACCTGCAAAAGCGCGTTTGGAAAAACGTGCGACTTTCTCTGATGAAACAAAGTGAGATAGAGAAGGAAATATGAAAGATTAAGTGCTTGATTTTGAGGCTTTTATGAAAAACCATTTTAAAAAGACAATGGCTTTTTCTTCGAAGCCCACAAAAGCCAAAAGGCTTTTGTTCCAAATTTTATTACTTGTTTGTGTTGTGTGGTTCATTTTTATTTTGAAAATATTTTAAAATAAAAATGAACAAGATATAAAACCTTATATGCTTACAAAAGAAAAACCAATCGTAAATACTACCACGATGAAAGTCAGGAAACGAGATGGTCGTAGCGAAGATGTGGATATGAACAAAATCACCAAGCGCGTCCAACGCCTTTGTGATGGCTTAGACACGCGCTATATCCGTCCGCAGGAAGTTACCTACAAGGTCTTGGCAGGTCTTTATGATGGCGTGAGTACGGTGCAGCTCGATGAATTGGCAGCGGAAACGGCTGCAACGATGGCGACGCTGCACCCCGATTATGCGATTTTGGCTTCTCGTATCGCGATTTCAAATTTACACAAAGAAACCTTAGATTCTTTTTCTGATACGATTGAAGAATTGTATCAATATGTGAATCCTGAAACAGGTTTGAATGCACAGTTGATTTCAGATGAAGCCTATTTTATAGTCAAAAAATATGCGCATATTCTCAATCAAGCCGTCGATTATAGCCGAGATTACGACTACGACTATTTTGGCTTCAAGACCTTAGAGCGTTCCTACCTTCTACGCCTCAACGGAAAGGTAGTAGAACGCCCCCAACACATGCTGATGCGCGTTGCCGTGGGGATTCACTTCGAGGACATTGACTCTGTCTTGGAAACCTACCAAATGCTTTCACAGCGTTGGTTTACACACGCTACGCCTACGCTTTTCAATGCTGCCACGCCTAAGCCTCAAATGTCGTCTTGTTTTCTCTTGCAGATGCAGGAAGATAGTGTAGAGGGCATCTATGATACCTTGAAACAGTGCGCCAAGATTTCACAATCGGCAGGTGGCATTGGGCTTTCGGTGCATAACATTCGCGCAACGGGTTCTTACATTCGCGGCACCAACGGTCATTCAAACGGAATTATTCCGATGTTGCGCGTCTTTAACGATACGGCACGCTACATAGACCAAGGCGGAAATAAGCGCAAGGGTGCGTTTGCCATCTATTTAGAGCCTTGGCATGCCGACATCTTCGAGTTTTTAGACCTCAAAAAGAATCATGGCAAGGAGGAACTTCGCGCTCGCGATTTGTTCTACGCCCTCTGGATTTCTGACCTATTTATGAAACGTGTTCAGAATGATGAGCAGTGGTCTTTGTTCTGTCCTAATGAAGCCCCTCATTTGGCAGATTGCCATGGCGCAGCCTTCGAGGAACTTTATACCCGTTATGAAAGAGAGGGCAAGGCGCGTCGTACCCTGCGTGCGCAAGAGCTTTGGTTCGCCATTTTGGAGGCGCAAATCGAAACGGGAACGCCTTATATGCTCTATAAAGACCATGCGAACCACAAGTCGAACCAGCAGAATTTGGGTACGATAAAATCGTCTAACCTTTGCACCGAAATTATAGAATACACTGCACCTGACGAAGTGGCAGTGTGTAATTTGGGTTCTTTGGCACTGCCCAAGTTTGTCATTGATGGCAAATTCGACCATCAGAAACTCTATGAAGTAACCAAAGTTCTGACACGCAACCTCAATCGGGTCATTGATAGAAATTATTATCCGATAGAGGAGGCGAAAAATAGCAATATGCGCCACCGTCCTGTGGGCTTGGGCGTGCAAGGCTTGGCAGATACGTTTATTATGTTGCGTGTGCCTTTTGATAGTGCGGAGGCGGCGCGTCTCAACACTGACATCTTCGAAACCATCTACTTCGCTGCCATGACTGCTTCTTGCGAATTGGCACAGCAAGAAGGTAGTTATCCAACCTTTGCGGGGTCGCCTCTTTCGGAAGGCAAGTTTCAATTCGACCTCTGGGGAGTTAAGCCTGAAAGCGGACGTTGGAATTGGGACGATTTGCGCCAAAAAGTGGTCAAGCATGGGGTGCGAAATTCGCTTTTAGTTGCGCCCATGCCTACGGCTTCTACTTCTCAAATCTTGGGTAACAATGAGTGTATCGAGCCATATACCTCTAACATTTACGTCCGTAGGGTCTTGTCGGGTGAGTTTGTTGTGATAAATAAGCACCTCCTTCACGACCTTATCGAGCTAAAACTTTGGGACGAACAGATGAAAAATGAACTTATTTCTTCTAACGGTTCGGTACAAAATATTAAGCGTATTCCGCAGCATATCAAAGACCTCTACAAAACGGTTTGGGAAATTAGCCAGCGGACAATTATAGATATGGCTGCCGATAGGGGGGCATATATTTGTCAGAGTCAGAGTTTGAACATTCACATGCAAAATCCGACTTTGGGCAAGCTCACCTCCATGCACTTTCACGCTTGGAAACGCGGCTTGAAGACAGGCATGTACTACCTACGCACCAAAGCTGCCGCTGATGCTATCAAATTCACCGTCGATAAAGACTTTTTAGTTACTGCCACAACACAGGAGCGTTCCCAACTGCCACAGAGCGTTGGGCAGGACGCAGACCTAAGTGGAGCTTCTTGTTCTTTGGACGACCCCGATTGCATCACTTGTAGTAGTTAATGGGGCTTCTATGATACAAAATTTTTGGTTAAAAAAGGCTGCTTAGATAAGGCAGCCTTTTTTAATGACTTTGATACTTTTGAGAATTAAGTGGTTGATTATCAGTTTATTGCATTTTCTTAGTAACGTTTTATTTTTACCCAAAATAGGTACAGTTTTTACGCATTTTCGTTACGCAACGTTTCTATTTGTTCAACTGTTAATCCTGTTATTTTGGCGATGAACTTATTATCAGCTCCTTCTGAAATAGCATTTTTAGCAATCTCAACAGACCTTTTAAAATTTTCATCTTTTCTGATTTTCTCCTTCGCCTCCGCTATTCTCTTTTCCATCAGTTCCTCCTGTTGGATTTTCAAAGAAAGTGCCTCGCTCGCCTTTACGTGCAGGTAGTCCAAATAGCGATTGTACCCATAAGTTTGCTCTTGATTCAGACGCATAACATCTAAAACCTCCTTTGCCTCTGCCAAACCTTTTGCTTTAAAACTATCTTTTACTTCACTATTTTTCAAAAAATAAACCCATTCGTCCAACGTATCTTTTGCGACATCATTAAATTGATTTACTTTGATGATATAATATTCAGGAAAAATATCAGAGATATTTTGTTTGGTAAAGGTTTCTTGTTGTTTGTTTGAAAGTTGTAGCAAGTCTTTTTCGTGCAGACCTTGAAAATTAGTTGTGCCTTTATAGACATAATCTTTACCTTGTCCTAAATCAAAATAAACGATATTTACAGAAATTACCTTTTTAATTTCCGAATAAGACTGTCCTAAACTCAAATTTTCAGTCAAAGCCTTAGAAGCCCCATACGCCATGCGGTGGAAATAATCAATCTCATACGTATTTTGAATTTCTACGATAACAAGCTCATTTTTAGCGTTTTGCACCAAAATATCGACGCGATTGTACTTATCTTGTTCGGTTTCCTGATTGCCCTCACTTTCCAAAATCTTTTCAATTTTGATGTCCTCAAAAAGCAGTTCAGATAGGAAACCTTCCAACACAACAAAATTAGCCTTATTGCGAAGGAGTTTTTTCACTGCCCAATCGAAGCGGATTAGTCTTTTGCTCATGGTTTTCTGTTTTTCACAAAGATACGAAAAAAGAAAAAGCAAGTTCCAAAAGTGGGAGCTTGCTTTTTGGGATTGCCTTATGCACAAAGTTTATAGAAAGTACAAAAGCCTAAATTATGCACATTAGCTCGCCTTTTGGCTTCGCCGACTTTCAGTTCGCAAACATAATATTAGACACAGTTTCACTCTGTTTTGCTACGTAGTGCTTCTATTTGTTCAACTGTTAATCCCGTATCCTCTGCAATTTCCTCGTTTGTCAAATTACGCTTAATGAGTTTTTTTGCAATTTCAATCTTATTTTCTTCTACTGCCGTTTCCATGGCTGTCTCAATAGCACTTTTCATGCCCCAATATTGAATGAGGTTTTCTTCATAAATTGCACGCTGTTCTGCACTTAAACCTGCTAATTCCGCAGTTTCGAAAGCCTTTTGAAAAATAGGCTCGTTGAGAATATTAGGAATATGGTCAAAACTTTCTAAATTTTTTAAAAAATAACACCACTTGTCAAACTTAGTTTTTAATTCATTTTCTTTTTTGTTAAACAAAGGCATTTGCAAAAACTTAAAATG